>JAFZFY010000106.1 GCA_017555665.1 Pseudomonadota bacterium
CGGCGGAACACGATGTCGCGTGAGGAAAAGGGGCGCGTGAAAAAAATGGGCACGCAAAGTGGCTAAAAATCAGGGGATGGATGATTAAAGTGAAAAAACTCAAAAAAAGTGCTTGCATGATTTCGATTGGGCGCGTATAAGCCCGCTCGTTCCACGGATGAGTTGAACGGCATCTTGGAACACGGTGATAATTGAATAGGATTTTGAAGGGGTGGCCGAGTGGCTGAAGGCGCTCGCCTGCTAAGCGAGTAAGCGGGTTATTCCGCTTCGAGGGTTCGAATCCCTCCCCCTTCGTTTTATGCACCGATAGCTCAACTGGATAGAGCAACGGCCTACGAAGCCGTAGGTTGGTGGTTCGAGCCCACTTCGGTGTATTTGTGAATCGTTTGATGATCACTGTTTTGCACCGATAGCTCAACTGGATAGAGCAACGGCCTACGAAGCCGTAGGTTGGTGGTTCGAGCCCACTTCGGTGTATTTGAATGTTCTGCACCGATAGCTCAACTGGATAGAGCAACGGCCTACGAAGCCGTAGGTTGGTGGTTCGAGCCCACTTCGGTGTATTTGCTTGCAAAAGGGCTTCTATGGCATCTCTTGATAAGCACTATATGTCGCTTGCGTTAAGACTTGCCAGAGAGGCTTTTTTACGGCAGGAAGTTCCTGTAGGGGCTGTTCTGGTTGTTGAAGGCAAGCTCTGTGGGTGGGGTAATAACCGCCGGATGGATGGTAATCATATTACCGGACATGCAGAGATTAATGCATTGAATACAGCTTCTGAAATCCTTGGGAACTGGCGTTTGATGCGCAGCACATTATATGTGACGCTTGAGCCATGTATAATGTGTACGGGAGCTCTGCTTCAGGCGCGTGTCGATCGCGTTGTGTTTGGGTGCCGTGACCCAAAAGCTGGTGCGATGCGCTCGTTGTTTGCCTTGGCAAATGATCCGAGACTGAATCATCAGATTAAGATCGACGAAGGTATCATGGCTGAGGAATCAGCTCGATTGCTTCGCGATTTCTTTGAAAATTTACGGACTAAAAAATAGTGTTTTGGAGGAATGGCCGAGTGGTCGAAGGCGCTTGACTCGAAATCAAGTATACGGTTTACCGTATCAAGGGTTCGAATCCCTTTTCCTCCTTCGCTGTTTTCTGGAGAGGTGGCCGAGTGGTCGAAGGCGCGCGATTGGAAATCGCGTATATCTCAAAAGGGTATCGTGGGTTCGAATCCCACCCTCTCCGTTTAAAGAAGGCAGAGTCCAGGTGATGTGACGTGATGGGATAAATCCGCCAGGGTCGGAAGGCAGCAACGGTACGTTTCAAAGCGGGTACGTCACCTGACCTCTGCTTTCTTTTTTTTTGCGCTCGCTTAATTGCGCATCTGCGTCGGCCGCCTTGTCGGTCTCGGTCACGCACGTCAGTGCATGACCGTCGGCCTCCGCCTTGCATCCTGGCATTTGCATCATTTCAGCGGCGCAAAATGTTTATTTTTGCGCTTGATGAAATGTACATCTGCGTTTGCGTTTCAGGCAGATTTCGTGAGCAACAGCTTTCACGAGCATCATGTTTTGGGTATACTATTCTCCACCCATTATCATTGGGCGCCCTCCCGTCCCGCCGCCGCCACCAGCATATCGCGCTGGGCACACCTCGGCCTTGCCAGTTACCTGGTTTTGCGCTGAAGTGTCGATTATGCGCCGCGACAATCTGCAGCGAGACTTCTCTCGTCAGAGACGAAACACCTGATTACCACGCTATGCCAAAGGCTCTTGAATAAGCCTCACTATGGATATGTGGCAATTGCGCGAAAAAAGTCCGTTTTTTTGTTACTACTCAGCCCATAAACTTGTCTGAAGTATGGAGGGCATTGCGGACCGGTAGTAGGCTGTAGATGGTAGGCAGTGGTTAGCCGCACAGGAACTTTTGCATAAATATTCGACTGCTTACAGGCGCGAAAGGTGTTGAAATGCTCATGATTTAGAGGGCGGCTGAGTGGTAACTTTTTTATAAATGGTGCTCAACAACGGAGGCTTTGTCAAAGGGGACCCATTCACAGTGTGGATTTGGGGGCAAATCAGTTATCCGGGGGTATTCGCTTCGCGCTCCCCCGGGCCGTATTATGTCGCCCCTTTGGGGCGATTGAAATGCCATCATCTTGGTTTTGACACGTCACATTTTATATCCACGCTTGTAGAACAGCGCGAAATTTATTTACACAAACGCTTGATGTCTGCGGCGTAACGAGCCTCGATTGTGTGGAAGACTTCATTTGCCTCGTCTTCGATCTTATGATCTTCAAGATCGACGGTGTAGTTATTGAGCGTGACTCTGTAACCGCTAGATTCGGGATCTTCGGAATCTCCGGGATGATCTTCGTAGAGCCGATAGGAATGAATTTTAGCATGATCATTTGGCGGTTCTTCACTCGGATCTTCGGCCAAATTAATGCCTTCGAGTGTGCCGGCTTTTAGATCTGTTTGGGCGGCTTGATAGATGGTATTGATTTCGTACCGTATCATCGGGGATTCGGCGAGTATCTGATAGGCGAGTTGTGCGCAGTTCGCGGGGGCTTGTGAGGGCGCAAGGCCAAGTTTTTTGGCCATATTGCGATCGGTCGAGATATCACTTTCGACATAGATGCTCCAGAATGACTGGCCATCATCGGGATGCACACGTTTGAGGACCATGAATATCTCGGTGTCTGTTGTCTTTCCATCCTGTGTAAAGGATTCGTTAAAGCGGACACTCCAATTCTCGATGGCTTCTGTACTGAAGGTATAAAGGTAATCCATCGTGACTTGGATCCCCGGTGTCTGTGAGAAATCTTTGTGCTTTTCAAAAGATTTTTTGAGATAGGAGGCGATATCCTTTTGCTCAAGAGCTTTGCCGCGCAGGTAGGCCGTTTTGAAGTATAGTTTGTCGAGTTTTTCATAACCTTTGAGGTTTCTGAGGTTGTTCCACTTTTGGAGCAATTCTGCGACTTCCTTTTGGATGATCGCTTTATCTTTATCATCGGAACTGATGGGGATGCTGCGAAGTTCGATTTGCATATCGCTCCAGTCGCCGGAGGTCTTGACAAAATCGTTGGCGGGGGCAGCTGCTTTTTCATCGAGTGGGGCAGGGGACTCGATGGCAGCGGGGGCTGTCTCATCGGCTGAATCAGCGGGTTTGGCTGCATCTGGGACGGCCTGTATCGGTGCCGTATCTGGCTGCGCTTCTTGAGGTTGTGTAACCTCCTGCACGGCGGGGGCGTTGACATTATCTTTGGGCGGTTTTTGGCAAGAAGTCATGCAGAGCGGCAGGGCAAGACTTAATAAAATGATAGAGGGGTGTTTCATGGCAGGCCTTTAATAATTCGGAATGCGTAATGCGGAATTATTCGTAATTCGGCATGCGGAATCGGGGGGATGCGGAATTCGGAAGTGAAGCCCATCGGGCTTCCCGTTTTGTAGCCCCGGTTGCGTAGCTACCGGGGAATGCGTAATCATTCGGAATGCGTAATGCGGAATCATTCGTAATTCGTAATCCGGAATCGGGGGGATGCGGAAGGATAAAAAAAGGCCGGGCGTATTTCGCAGAAAAAGCCCGGCCAAAAGCCGCGTATGCCGTCAGGCATAGCGGCGAAAAGACTGCGCAGAGCCGCGTGGCGGCTCAAGCAGGCATGCGATCAATAATCCTGCTCCTCTGCGTCGATATCTTCGGGATTGATGAAGGCATCGAGATTGAGCTTGCGGATATTGACATCGAGCACGCGGTTCTTGATGTGATCGAGGATTTCGGCTTTGAGTTCGTCCGGATTCATCGCGCCGCGCTCGCCATCCTTGTAGGAGCGGAGGTTGAGCGCGCCGGTCTCGACTTCTTTCTGGCCGACGACGAGCATGTAGGGGATTTTCTGGAGCGTGGCCTGGCGGATTTTGTAGCCGATTTTCTCGCTGCGGTCATCGACGTAGGTGCGGATGCCGGCCTGTTCCCACTGTTTTGCGATTTCGTGGCAGTAGGGAGCGAAGGCGTCCGTGATGGGCAGGAATGCGGCCTGAACCGGCGAAAGCCAGGTCGGGAGCGCACCGGCGAGGTGCTCGAGCATGATGCCGATGAAGCGTTCGTAGGAGCCGAATATGGCGCGGTGAATGACGACGGGACGTGCGACGGTGTTATCGGGCGTGACATATTCGAGCTCGAAGCGCTCGGGGAGCTGGAAGTCGAGCTGAATCGTGGCGCACTGGATCTGGCGGCCCAGCGAGTCCTGGATGAGGATGTCGATTTTGGGGCCGTAGAACGCGCCGTCTTTGGGATTGAGCTTGTATTTGATGCCGTTCTTGGTCAGGGCGTTCGCGAGCGCGGCTTCTGCCTGATCCCACAGCGAGATTTCGCCCATGTAGTCGTCGGGACGCGTCGAGAGATAGAATTTGTAGGAGAGATCGAAAAGCTCATAGAAGCTGCCGATGAGCTTGATGAGGCGGCCGATCTCGTCTTCGATCTGGTCAGGCGCGACGAAGAGGTGCGCATCGTCCTGCATGAACTGGCGGACGCGGGTGAGGCCGGAGAGCGCGCCGGAGAGCTCGTTGCGGTGCAGAACCTGGCGTTCGGCGACGCGATAGGGCAGCTCGCGGTAGCTGTGCTTGTGCTGTTTGTAGAAGAGCATCGTGTCGGGGCAGTTCATGGGCTTGAGGCACATCATCTTGCCGTCGACTTCGAGCTTGAACATGGCATCGGCATAGTGGTCGAGATGGCCGCTGACCTTGTAGAGCTCCGAATCATACATGATCGGGTTGTAGATTTCGACATAGCCCTGCTCACGCTGGACTTCGGTCCAGAGCTTGTGGAGCTCGGAATAGACCGTGTAGCCTTTGGGCTGCCAGAAGATGCAGCCGGGGGCATAGGGATGCATGAAGAAGAGGTCGAGCTCTTTGCCGAGCTTGCGGTGGTCGCGTTTCTTGGCTTCTTCCTGGATTTCGAGATAGGCGTCGAGTTCGGCTTTGGTCGGCCAGACGGTGCCGTAGATGCGCTGGAGCATCGGCTTGGTGGCATCGCCGCGCCAGTACGCGCCCGCTACGCTCGTCAGTTTAAAATGCTTGCACTCGCCAGTGCGGCGGACGTGCGGGCCTGCGCAGAGGTCCGTGAACGTGGACTGTTTATAAATAGATACGTCTTCATCCTGGATGCCGTCGATGAGCTCGAGTTTGTAGGGCTGATCCTTGAAGAATTCGCGCGCTTCGTCCTTCGTCATCGAGGAATGCTCGAAGGGGACGTTCGCCTTGATGATCTCCTTCATTTTGGCGGAGATGGTCTCGAGGTCTGCATCGGTCAGCGGGCGCGGGAGATCGAAGTCGTAATAGAAACCGTCGGCGATGGCGGGGCCGATGGCGAATTTGGCATCCGGGAAGATCGCGCGGACAGCCTCAGCCATGATGTGGCTTGCCGAGTGGCGGATGCGTTTGAGTTTTTCATGTCGGGCGGCTTCAAGCTGCTCGGCATCCATTTCCTGTTGTCCACAATGTTCACACATAAGAGAACCTCATATCGGGGCGAAATGCCCACAAAAATGCCGGAAATCAGGCCTGTGCCATACGAGAGCACAGACAGAGATCCGGCGTTAAAAAATGTCGAAAGCGATCTTATTTCTTGGCGGCTTTGGCGGCCTCGAGTTTGCGGGCC
>JAFZFY010000107.1 GCA_017555665.1 Pseudomonadota bacterium
GCCATAGCCCGCCCCAGAACAGACTACCACTTGTTCCAATGAATCTTATCGGCATCAAACTTGTCTTTTGCAGGCGTATTGCCAGCCGGATGCCCGATAGGAATCACGCAGAACGGCACGATCGAAGCATCGAGGCCGAACATATCCGTGACGACTTTCATGGGCGCAGGATTCGGCACAACGCCAGTCCAGACGGCACCGAGGCCGAGCGCTTCCACGGCGAGCAAGATATTTTCGGTCACGGCAGCACAATCCTGAAGCCAGAAATCCTTCATCACGCCGGGGAGCGCACGCGACAGATCGCCGCAGACCACGATCGCGGCACCGGCTGTCTTGAGCATTTTCGCATAAGGCAGCGTATCTGCAAGCGCATCCATGATCGCGCGGTCATCGATCGCGATAAAGCACCACGGTTGCGAGTTCATCGCCGACGGTGCCGCCATACCCGCGCGGATGATCATCTCCACGTCTTGACGGCTCACGGCCTCCCCTGTGAACGAACGCACGCTTTTACGCGCCAAAATTGATTGAATCCTCTCCATCTATTCCTCCCTGTCTACACCAGGACGGCGCTGAAACTCGGACCTTCCCGAAGCGCGGCGCCGCATGCCCTTATCAATGTTCTCATCCAATTTGTCTGTATTGCGCATCAAAGGCTCGGCACCAGACGGCTCGCCGCGATCAAGGCGTTCGGAACGCGACCGCCCCGCCATAGACGGACGGTTTTTCGGCCGTGTACGGCTGGCCTCGATCTCATTGCTGTCAAAATTCCGCGTGGGGCGCATCACGCTGTCGGGATCGGGACGATCGGCGCGTTCGGGTCTCGTGCGCTTGGGCTCTTCGGCGGGCTTCGGCTCTTCTTTAGCCGGTTTCGCCTCTTCTTTAGCCGGTTTCGCCTCTTCTTTCGCGGGCTTCGCTTCTTCTTTCGCGGGCTTTGCCGTGTCTTCGGCAGGCTCCGACTCGGTGAGCTCAATCGGTTCAGGGATCGGCGTGCCGCAGTCATGGCGCATCTTCTTCGTCGTACCGCCAAGCGTCAGATGCACCGAGCCGTCGTCATGCTTCTCGCAGACCTGATAAATCACCTTCATGTTGTTTGCCGTGAGCCATTCCTGAGACGGCAGGATCGTCGCATCGATATTCAGTTCCTGGCCCCTGCTCGACTTCTTGAGCGACACGTCGCCTGTCACTTCAAGGCGGATATCAGGGCCGCTCGAGGTCAGCTTGTGAATCACGAGAAGATCGTCTTTCAGCTCAAGCTGCGCCTCGATATCGCCAAAGACCGTGAATGGGATATCGATATACGGAAGCCCCTGCATATCGAGCTTGACGCGCTTCGGGCACAAGACCGTGTTCGACGAGTCCATGCTGATTTTCAGGGTTTTCAGCGCCGATTTGACGAGCTGCGTGCTGACATTGAACGTCAGATTGCCGTAGATCTGCATCTTGGTCAGGTTCGAAAGCAGGGCGAACTCGTTGAGCGAGATATCGGAACCCGCCGCGTTCACCTCCATGATCTCGCCAGAAGATTTCAGATCGCCGTCAATCATGCCGTCGAGTATCTTGAGGCTGAACTTGCCGCTCGGCTTGCCGCGAAGCGACTTCACAATGCTCGGCTGCACATAGATCTCGTCGATAATAAACGGCTGCACCTCGATATAAGGCGCACAGTAATAAATATCCAAAAAGGTGCCGCCGCCCGTCGAAAGCTCGTTCTCTGCCGTCACGCTGCGCGGACTCATGCGGAACGTTGTCGCCGTCACGTTGAGGAGTGGGCTGATCGAAAGCGATTCGATCTCCACCGTCTGCTCTTGTTTCAGCACCTTTTCAAGCTGTTTCTCGGCAAAATGCCGGACAGAATCCATGGGAAACATCAGAAATATGGCCACCACAAAAACGACCAAAAAGATGAAGGTACCCACGATTACGATCAGAATTTTACGTCGCATTCTGCTCCTTCAGTCGGTACGACATCAATGTGATGGTCACAGACATCTTCGTGTCCGAGCTGTTCGCACTGCTCGTCCGCGTCATGTTGATCTGACGCATATAGATCGGCGAATCGAGTTTCTGAATTTCCACGAGATATTCGAGCACTTTCGTGTAATCGACATTCTTGAGCGACACGTCGATCTCGGTCTCTTCCGCGCCCGAATCATCCGAGGTTCGGCGCGAATCCTTAGGGGTCACGCTCACGTCGCTGAACCCCAGATTAGACGCGATACTCGAAAGCTTGTTCGAGATCTTGCTATCCGCCTTTTCGAGCGTTTCGCGCATCGCATTGGAACGCGCCTGGTTCAGCTTATACTGCGCCTGATTCTCTGCGATATAGTTCAGCGATTTCCTGTAATTTTCTGTTTCGGCAGCCTTCTTCGTGATGTCGTTATACATCGAGTGGAACACCGTAAACAGGACCATGCAGAAGAGGGCGATCACGGCGCCGACGATGAATATGCGCTCGCGCGGCTGCAGCCCCGTCCACTTCTCTCCCACAGCTGATGTGATGTTGCTCGCACGGTCACGGATTGGACCGACAAGTTCACCGATATTGAGGTCACTCACTATCGCCTCCCGTGGTGCAATTATTTGCCTTGATATTTAACCGAAACGATATCTTGTCGCGCACCTTGGACATGCCCGATTCCTTGATTTCCTCAGGAAAACACTCGTACTGTTCGAGGAGCTGCATGAACCGAGGCAGGCCGTCATCGCTACCTGTCTCGCCTCGTATCACCACGGTCTTGCGCTGGACATCGATATCCAAAGAGTTCAGGTCAAGCTCGACATCGGAGAGGTTATCGTTGATGTTATTCGATATCCACATGAAATCGGTAAACGCCGAGCGTTCGGGGATAAAACTATAGCTCTGGCTCGACTGGATCTCGGCCTCGACCTGTTTGTATGTCAGAAGTTTCTTGCCAAACACGGCCTGTGTCGTCTCTTCGAGGATGGCCTTGAGGCGGTCATGTTCTTCCTGAACTGCCTTGGCATGCGTCACCAGCGCGAACACGATAGAGGCAATCACGGCGGCGACACAGGCGAGCAGGATCCACTTATTTTCCTGGATAAAGGCGAGGCTGCCTTTATGAGCGATCCTGCCACGGCGAAGATTCATCGGGCATCTGCCATCGATATTGGCGGCCGCCGCAAGCGCCGCCGTGCAAGCGTCGAGCGACGCCGATTCGGCTTCGCGCATCTGCATGCAATACGGCAAGCCGACCGTGCAATGCACGCCCATATACTGCGCGAGCCACTCGTCAAACCCGACCAGATTCGAGCCGCCGCCGGTCAGATACACGTGTGTCGGCTCCGCATGTCCCTGCGACATATAGTTCATCAGCGTCTGACGGATGCCCTGAAACAGCACGTTCAGACCGCGCTCACACGCCTGTCCGAGCGCGACTGCATCCCCTTCATACATCGCGATCGCGCCTTTCTGCACGCCTTTCGCGTACACGGCCTGTTCCGCGCCCGGAATCGCCACAAAACCGCTTTTCTCCTTCAGCTCGCGCGCTTCATCTTCGGGAATCCGAAGCGACTCCGAGATCGAACTGTCCACGTCCTGGCTGCCGACTTTCAGCGCGCGAGACAGCTTCAGCTCCATCCCCTCAAACACCGATAAAAGCGTCTTGTTCGCGCCGACATCGATGATCACATACACGTCCGAGGGTTTGACTTCGAACAAACCGCCGGGCGCATACACGAGCGCTTCATTGGCTGGGATCATGACATGCGGATCGATCTGCGCGTTTTTGAGCTGCGAAAGAATGCGCACGAGGTTGTCATACGGATAGTTGATGACGCGCACATCGTAGCTCTCTTCCTGCGCCCCTTCGCCTTCCTCGCCTTCCTCTCGCGCCCGCTTCACAAGCTCGCCCACTTCAAAGGCGAACTGCGAGGTGCCGTCATTTTTCCAGATATCCATCACCGATGTCGGGAGCACCTTCTCGATCAGCGCGGGATTGTTGAAGTCAAAAGACCGGTGCGCCGTCAGCACAAGCGACGGATCCACCGACAGCCCGATGGCATCGATCTGCATCTTCTTGAGCGCACTCAGGCTGCTGGCGAGCTTCCCAAGCGCCGCATCCATAGCTGCCACCGTACCGCCCTCGATCGGAATCACGCCCTTATCGAGCAACCCCGCCTTGATCTCGAACTGGCAAAATACATAGCGGATCGCCTGTACGCCGATATCTATTCCTATCGTTCTATATGCCATTCACTCCTGCCCTTCTTGAACCGCATCTCAGCCGGCAACGGCTTCTCCATACGCCCCCAAACCCCTAAATTTGCTTGACGAGCCTTATGGCAACTCACGCCATCACGCCTCGTAAGAATTCGTCACTTTACCACACTTCCGCTCGTGTTCCCCACGATTTTCGTGTTTTTCCGCATCCACATCCCCGCCTCCGAGACACACGGCACAGCCCCCTCACCGGCCACCCGATGGGGATGTTAATTCTCTCGCCAATAAAGGTATTTCCCGCCTGTCGTGTTGAAGTCGATCACGGTCGTCAGGGTACGACGCGTCCCGCCGTACTCGCCTACCGCCACCACGCGGAAAACGCGAGGCGTCTCCGTCGTGATATTGCTGTATAGACGAGTCGTGTTAAACGTCAAATTTGAAAGCCCAACGCTCGTCTGAAGCATCGCCGTCTCGTCCCCCTGGAACATCAGATATGCCGTCGGCGAGTACATCAGGAACTTCGGCACCTGCGTCGAATCCTCCACCATCGCCTTCACCACCTTGTAAAACTCTGACTCACGGCGGAACGGAACCACCGTGCCGTTCGGCACGACATTCGGGATCACCGAGGTCTCGCCCATCACGATGTACAGATACAGAAGGTTCATCGGGTTCGACACGAACTGCTGATAGCCCTCCAGCGCCATCGCAAGCGCCAGAAGCTGCGTCCCGATCGTCGCATCCGAACACGCCCAGATACGGTTGTCCTTCTGCGCATCGTCCACTTCGACCGCGTTGCAAAGCACCGAATAGAGCACCTTCGCGGACGCGAGGTTCACGTTCACCTTGTTCACCGGATACACGGTAAACATCTCGCGGAACGCCTCCATCATGTCGTCCCCAAAACCCGCCACTTCATACAGCTCATCGAGCGTCGTCAGCTTCGCATTCTTCACATTGTACTTCTTGCGCTGATCGACATAAAGGCTCGTCTCGTCCCCGTTCGATTCCTCTTTCTTGCACTCGTTCGTGATATAGGTCTTCTCGCCGTCTGCATCCACCCAGTCGATGATCGCCGCGATCTGATCCATGCGCGTCAGCCGGAACCCCTTCGACGAACGCGAGTTGAAAAGCTCGTCATATTTCGGGCTCGCCAGAAGCATGCAGAGCTCGTAAAGATCCGCATCCGACACGCTTGACGAAAACTTATTCAGGTTCACGCGACCCTCTTCCGGCGACACCTTGACCGTAAAATCCCCCGACGCTTCGCCCATCGCGTCCACGCCCGCATCGTGAAGGTTATAGCTCGCGATCGTCATGTCGGCATTCGGCACATCGACGCTCACGATACCCGTCTTGAACGGCGTCATCAGGATATCCATGATCTGATAAAGCTGAAAATTCGACTTCCTCAGGCGCGTCCCAAAAAACTCGTCCTTTTCGAGCTCATACTGATATGTCAGCATCAGACGGCCGAGATTCAGCGCGCTTTTGGCCTTATAATACGCCTTCAGATCGTCGCGCACATTCGCCGAGATCGAGTAGCTCACCTGGCTGTTCGTGAACCCGGAAAGCACCGTCGCGGTCATCACGGCGATATAGGTCAGCACGAGCAAAAGCGCGATACCGCGCCGCTTCACGCCGCCCATCGGCACCAGATCGCCGTTGAGCCTCTGCCAAAATCCCGCGCACACACGCGCTGTTTTTCTCAGTCTCCCGTGCATCTCAAAAATCCAGTGCTGTCGTCAAATGAATCTGTGCCTGCGTCGTGATCAGCATCTTCTCGCCCTCGATCATCGGGTCATCGATCTCGATCTCGATCTTCACACGGCTCGGCAGACGGCCCTCATAATCCGAATGTTCCGTATCCCAGCTGTCCACCCAGCCGTCATTCCCGACGGCAAGCGACGCCTTGCTGTCGTCCCAATACTGCAGGCGGAAACTCAATACATGATCCAGAAGCGGCAAGATCGTGCCGCCCCGCGTAAAATCATCGTTGATCGGCGCCTGCTCACGGCGCACGAGATACGGCACCAAATCGCCCTCCTCATTCCGCATATCGCGAATATAATACGAAATCTCGCTCTGATCCCCGACCTTCTCATCGCGGAACATCCGGACATAGCCCATGCTCGTAAAGTCCACGCGTTCGGATTCGCCCAAAAATCCCGTCTTATATCGGATCTCCGTCTGTGATTCGTCGTTCCCGTGCTTCGTGATGAACGCCGTCGACATATCGCGGACGATGCGATTCACGGCCTGTTCCACGCCATGCAGCCGCTCGTTGATATCCTGCATGCGCTGCTGATGCCCGATCGCCACGGCATACGAGCCCCATCCCATCGCCATAACGCCCGCCAGGAGTGCCACGACGATCATGATCTCGATCAGCGTCATGCCGCTTCGCAGATACCCGTGTCCGGGGGGCGGCGCTATGGCTTTGCTGCCATACGCGCGAGCCCCCCGCGCGGCTATGGGCGTGCGCCCATACGCCGCTCCCCCCGCGAGCGCCCGTTTGCATCGCTTATGCCTGAAATTCTTGATGTTTCTTATGCCTGCCATCGCTGCACCCGATCCATTTCGCGCATTCGCGCGGCCTTACTTCCGCGATCCGCCGCCGCTGCCAGCTCTGCCACTGCCGCCAGAACCGCCGCTACCCGATTTGCCGCTACCCGATCCAGAGCCTGTGCCCAGCGTCGTGCCCGAATTCTTGCCCGATACTTTCTGATGAATGCCGGGCACGCCCGTGCCCGTATCCGATGCGCCCAGATCTTTTTCCGTACCATCGGCCGCCGTCGAGCCAGATACCGCAGAACCGCTCGCCCCAGATGCCGCATCCACCTCCAGAATCACCACAAACTGCGATATCGTCAGCGTCTGCTCCACCCCCAGATAATCCCATTTCGTCGTCAACGTGATCTTGCGGATGCGCTGCCCGAGCTGGTTGATGATCGTCGGCATGAAGCTCACCATCAAGGGCAAGAACTGCGTGATCGTCGTGTTGCCGCTCAGCGTGCCGCCTTCATCGCCGCTGCCGTAAAGCTGGTTCGTGACATCTTCCACGAAGTTGTTCGACGCATCATCCGAGAGCTCGATCGACTGGATTTTAGCCTCCCACTCGATATCTTCATAGCCCTCCTCGCCAAAATCGCCGTGCATCTCCTCAGAATAATCTTCCTCGACCCCCTCATCCGCGATCTGACGCTGCACTTCATACTCGATATCCTGCATTTTCGAGCGCGTCAGCATCGTCACCACAGACGTGTTGTTCGCATATCCCATCAGGCGCTGAGACGTCGACTGCGTGCCTAACAATATGCCCATGCCCATCGCGAGGATAAAGATCGCGATCATCAGTTCCAGCAATGTAAAGCCCGAACGCTTCAATCGTCTGTCTCCTCTTCGAAAAATGTCGATGATATCTCCTGTTTACCAGGCAGAACAGACGACTGCCCCGTCAGCGGGTTCACCGTGATCGTATAGACGACGCCCTCATCAAGCCCATCAGCGGCCGCCTCATCGCCGATATAGATCACCGAACGCTCCACAAAACCATTCGAAAAGAAGTTCATCGTGCCGACACCCGATGTCTGGATATCGTCGTGATGCGAGGTCATGATGCCCACAAAATACACGCCATCCGCGAGCTGCGAATCTTCGCCAGACAAGAACTGCCCATCCACGGGCGTGCGCGTCACGGTGCCGAACTTCGAGTCCTCATCATCCATGCGGCCGGCACGGTCAGACGCGCGCTTATAAGCCTCGGTCTTCGACGACTGCATCGTCGTGCCGCGAAGCTCGTCGATGCTCAAGCCGCCCGAAAGTTCCAGCTTTTCGACCGAATAGTGACGGCTGTCAAAGTCAAGTTTCATCTGAAGCGTCGTGTTCGTCGTCGCCGCAAGCGTAAACGTATAGCGGATGGCAGAGCTCACCTTCAAGGCCTCGCCGCTCACATCCGCTTGGCCGAGGGCCCCAAGACCGACCGCCGCAATCGCCATCAGGCTCACGATCAATGCCACGACGATCATGATCTCGATCAGCGTCATGCCGGCGCGGTGCGCATACATGCCCATCTGTTTTCTAAAACGTGTACCCAACATTCAGACTGAACCCACCCAATGGATCGCCGCGACGACGATTCAAAATAAACCCATAATCGATCACGATCGGCGGGATCGCCTCACTGATCAGCCAGCGCAAGCCCAGACCTGCGGTATAACGCATCTGATCTGCAAAAAGTTCCCGCGCAAAGCTTGCCGCCCCGTAATGCGTCGGCTGATATTGCGTCAGCGACCCCATATCCATGAACAACGCGCCATATATCCCGACGCTTTCCCACACCGGAAAACGCATTTCCGCCGTGAAATTGAACAGCACCTCGCCACCGGCTGCAGAATTCGTCGCCAGCCCCGGCACGTAATCGATCACAAGGCGCGGCCCAAGCGCCTCGTTGTCATAACCGCGCATGTTCAGGCCGCCCAAGAAATACCGGTCAATCAGCGGAAGCGACTGATCCTCGCTCAAGAAGCTCAAGCCAAACCGCAGATTAAAGGCAAGCGTGAAGTATTGCAAAAATGTGTACACATACGACGCGCGCGCCTCAGGCTTCAGATAAAATCCCACCGAGTTCGAGTACGCCAGCTTGATCTTTCCCTCCGCATAAAAGCCATATTTCGGCATCAGCGGATTATCACGGCCATCGTAATACATCCTCGGGGTCAACGACACCGTAAGCATGCGCTCATCCTCAGAAAACGGGCAGGTCATGAAAAACGTGACGGGATAACAAGCGTGATAATCATCTAGGGTGCGGTCTGTCCCCAATGTCGAGCCCGTGCGTGAGCTTTCCAGCTCAAACGCGAGCGCCGTGAACCATGCCTTGCTCACGTTCCACTGAAGCTCCACGAGCCACCCGAACTGTTCCTTGTTCGTATCCGGGATATACCGGAGATCATAGAACAGCTGCGTCACGATGTTGAAACCGCTCGCCGGGATCACGGGAATCGCCAACGTCAGAAGCGTAAAAAAGTTCTGGTTGAACTTCTGCGTGAACACGAACTCCGTATTATTGCTCAAAAGCCGCGCCTCAGGCATCACGAGCAGCCGAAGATCCCAGCCCGTGCCGAGCAGGTTTGCCTCGACATATTCCATCTCGCCGGTCAGCACCAAGTCCCCGCCGGTGTATTGCACGCCCAGCGCGAAATCGAACCACCGGCGCTCGCCTTCTTCCAGATTGACGACGAGCGGCACATCACGCGCCGTCGAAGAAGTCGAGTCGCCATTCACCATCGAAGGCGCGAGGTCGTCGTCGATACCGATCGCGTTCAGCGTCGCAGATTTGTAGATCGTCCTGCGGCGAAGCAAGCTCCGCGCATCAATTACCTTGTTAAAATCAAACGTCTCACCGCTCTCAAACGGGATATCCTGATCCACGACCCACAGCCGGGTGTTCACATTCCCGTGAACAAACACATCGCCAAAAGAATATTTCGGCCCCAGCGTCACCTCGTATTCCACATCGACATCGGTGCCAGTGACCCCTTGACGCGCCTCGCAGGGCTGCTCGCCCTCAAGACCGTACTCGGTATCGAAATGCCGGCGGCACTTCTCGACTTTGCCGTCCCGTGTCTCCACAACCTCGCACAAATCCTCGACATCATCCGGGAAACACGAGGTCGGAATCTCCGCGATCTCGCAAGTCTCTTCGCTCGCGACGCTCCCATCCGAACCATAAGACGTGCAACGCACGCGATCCGAGATCGTCGCATGGCCGCGTGCCCTCAGCTGCTTCGTGATCGACGCGCGTTCCGCGCGAAACACGCTGTCGCTAAACACATTGCTCTCAGGCTTGTCGATCAGCACATCAAACTTGTCGTATGTCTCGCGATCCTTATACCGAATCTGCCGATGCGCGAAATGCGACTGCTCCCCCTCATGCACGATGAATGTCAGCCGATAACGCCCCGTCTGCCCGATCTGCGCAAGCGTCCAGCGCGGCACATCCGCGCTCAGATAACCGTGTTCACGGTATGCATCCACGATCTTTGCCGCGTCATCCGCGATCATCGAACGCTGCGGATACGCGCCAGACCCAAAGGCCGAATACTCCTTGCTGCTGATTACCTTCATCAACGCATCGCGTGAAAGCGCAGCCGCGCCCGAGAACACGATCTCATCGATTTCCGCGCGCTCGCCCTCTTCGACCTTGAACGAGATCACATGCGTCTGCTCGCCGACCCAGTGCATCTCGCCCACCACACGCGCCCAGTAATAGCCGGCAGACACATACGTCTGCTGGATCGCCGTCGCGGATGCCGCGACCTCGCCGTTATCCACAAACCCGGAACTCTCGAACGTCAGCGCGTTCATCAGCTCTTTTGTCGAGAGCGACGCATTCCCCTCAATCTGCACATCCCAATGATACGACTCCGTGATGTCCAAAAACACGTCCACGGATTTCGATTCAGGCACCAGGCGCGACACGAAATCGATCTTTGTCTGGTAATAGCCTTCGCTGCGATATGTATGGAGCACGGCGGTCACCGCATCCTCAATTTCCGCCTTGGTCACGCCGCCGAATATGCTGAATCCCGAACGGAACGTATCCTCGATTTCCGCATACGATTTCACCTTGTGGCCGCGCACATACACCTTGCCCAGCACGTAGCTGTCCGCATCCGTCACGTGCACATGCAGATCGACAAGATCCGTATCCACGACTTCCGGATCGATCCTGACCTTGGCATCAAAAAAGCCCTCTTTCACATACATGCGCGCCAGGCTTTTTTCCTGATCCTCAAGCGCCATCTGCATCAGCTTTTCTTTCGGGATATCGTCGACATCCATGCCGCGAAGCATCACCGTTCTCGGATAGAGCACGCCGCCCGGCCTGAGGATCATGCGTTTCTTCACTTCCGATTCGTACAGCGAGCCGTGACTTTCGATGATAATTTTGCGGATCGTCGTGTGCGGCACGGCATCAAAAGTCACTTCAACGCGCTCGCCCTGAAAAGCCAGCGTCTGATGGATATTCGAAAAATACCCTGTCTTTCTCAATCGCTCGATCGAAAGCGCGAGATCCGAGCCCTTCACCTGATGTCCGAGTTCAAGGCCGGTCGTCTTCAGCAGCGCCTCGACAAATCTGGCGTTGCGGCATTTTTCCATGTCGCAATTAAGCTTCAGATCTGCCACTCGAAACAGCGCATCCGGCGGCACATCCGTGCGCGCCGCCGCGCCTTGTGCCAAGCCGTTTCCTGCCGCGCCCGCATCGTCTGCATCGCTCGCATCGCCGTCATCCTGCGCAACAGGTTCGCCTGCTACGCCTCGAAACAGCATCCCGGCCTCATCGCGGAACGCAAAATCAAAATACACATCCCCAGCCAGCGACTCGGACGGCTCCTCCGAATATGCCGCCCCGCTTGGCACGAGCAAAACGCTGATCAGACTCATGATCAGGATGCCACATACGGCGCTGTGTGTGATGCTTAGATTTCTCACGTCAAAGGCTCCCTAAAAACCCAAAATTCCGCGTAAGTAGCACATTTGCGCACATTTTTCGCGTTTTTTAGAACAACCTCTCGATTTTCCGGTGACCGTTCAGTCTTGCCCAAAACGCCGTAGGCGTTTCATTCTGTCGCCCCCACACCTATCGGGGGCTGGTGATTCTTCCCTTTTTCCCAATTTGCCTGCCCTTCGGACAGGCAAATTGGGGGGGGGATTAAAAATACACCTTTTCCCCCGGTAGCTAACGCAACCGGGAGGGGTACAAACGTCAGAGCCCTGCGGGCTATTTACTGGCTATCAGCACGCCTGGACGACTATGGGCTGAACAGCGACATTTTCCGACACAAGCCAGGTGCCGGTCTCTGGCAGCGGCGTATCTCGGCCAGCACACAAACCTCAGGGTAAAAAAAAAGCACCTGAAATTCAGGTGCTTTTTGAAGCGAGGCGGACGGGACTCGAACCCGTGACCTACGGCGTGACAGGCCGTTGTTGTAACCAACTCAACTACCGCCCCAAAGGACAGGAAAACAAAGCGAGCGAGGCGGACGGGACTCGAACCCGTGACCTACGGCGTGACAGGCCGTTGTTGTAACCAACTCAACTACCGCCCCAAATGGGCTTTGTTTTCCTAACGAGGCGGACGGGACTCGAACCCGTGACCTACGGCGTGACAGGCCGTTGTTGTAACCAACTCAACTACCGCCCCAAATAAGGGATCACTTCTCTTTAGTTTGTAAAGATCATGGGCGCAGCAGGGTTTGAACCTGCGACCCTCGGCTTGTAAGGCCGATGCTCTCCCGCTGAGCTATACGCCCTCAGGGTTTCCCAATCGCCCTCAGGCGCTCGGCGAGTGCGGCTTTTACGTGAAACACCCTAACACGTCAAGTTTTTTTTAATTATTTTTTCGCACCCGCGTCTCACAGTCTATAATATCCCTCACGGCGTGGTGCCAAACCGTTGGCGCGACATCATATTGCCTGCTGCATATTGCCTACCCAAATCGCCTCAGCGCATAACCGTTGGCGCGACATCTATTGCCTGCTGACTATTGCCTACTGCCTAAAAATGCCCAACTTCTCCCCCTCTGATGTCCTCGATGCAGGGCTCAACTCCATCAGGCGTTTTCAGCGAAAGCTTCGCTCTAAACTCAATGTCATTCCTTATTTGCCGCAAGCCGTCGTCGTCTATCACGAAGGCTACACGGGCATCGACAAATACATCGCAGACAGCGCACGAGCTGCCAAAATCCTCAACTATCTGCGTTATGAAGGCTGCATTGACGATTCCCAGATCGTCACGCCAAAGACCGCCACGATCACGCAGCTCAGCCGGATACACGACTTTTCCTATCTGTCGCAGCTCAACGAGCACGACATAGGCGAGCGTATTTTTGGGCAGGGCGTCAGCGAGGATGCGCTTCGGGCATGCATCGAACAGCAGCGGCTCATGACCGGCGGTACGGTACGCGCAGCCAGAATGGCGCTTTCGAACATGTACCCCAAGCGCATCATCAATCTCGGCGGCGGCTTTCACCACGCCTATCCCGAAGGCGGCTACGCCTTTTGCGTCTTCAATGATGTCGCGATCGCTATCCAGCACCTCAGGGCGCACCATTACGAAGGGCAGATACTCGTCATCGATCTCGATCTGCACCAGGGCGACGGCACCAAAAAGATTTTTGCGCATGATCCCTCGGTCGCGACGTTTTCCATTCATGCCGAAAACTGGCTCAAGGACAAATGCGAGAACTGCTTTGATGTCGCGCTTGGCCCAGGCATCGGCGATGCCGCTTATCTCGATGCGCTCAGGTCAACGCTTCCGAACATCATTCATCAGGTCAAGCCCGACCTCGTGTTCTATCTCGCGGGTGTCGATGTCGCCGAAGACGACGAGCTCGGCGATTGGCGCATCTCGCACGAAGCCATATTTGAACGTGACCTCTTTGTCGACAAGGCTGTGGGCAAACGCCGCATGATCATCGTCACCGCAGGCGGTTATGGCCCTAATGCCTGGCGGCATTCCGCGCGCTTTTTCGGCTATCTGCTCGCGCATCTCGACAAGCCTATTGCCTCCGATAACGAACGCTTGCTCAAGGCGCTCAAGCACATCTCCAAAACCTTGCCATTACACGATCTGACCGCTGATGATGAGGAGGATGACGACATTTTCAGCGACTTTTTCCACCCCATCAAGCGCACAAAAGTCTTCGATTTCTACTCCAAATACGGCGTGGAATGCGCGCTCGAAAAAATCGGCATTCTCGATCATCTCAAGAAGCTCGGCTACCTCACGCCGCATATCGAATTCGAGCTTGACCACCCGAACGGTCAGGCGATACGCCTCTTTGCAGATGACCAGAACAAGACCTTGCTCATCGAGTGCATCATCGACGAAAAAAAATTCTCCAAAAATATGCGCATGCTCTGGATCGAGTGGCTGCTATCGCAGAACCCGAACGCCGAACCCACGCCCGAAAGGCCGCTGCTTCCGGGGCAGACTTATCCGGGACTCGGCTGCCTCACGAAGATCATCGGCCTGCTCTTCATGGTCTGCGACAGGCTCAAGTTCGATGCCATCGGCTTTAATCCGGCGCATTATCACGTCTGTTTCCTCGCCAAAGGTCAAGGCTGCTTCGAGCATCCCGAAGACGAGGCGCGTTTCCGCGTCGCGCAAGCGCTCACGGCGGGCCTCAATATCCAGGTTGCCAGCCAGATGCTTCACAACGGCATCTGCGCCGGCGAGAATACCTATAAATGGAAGCCCGCCAGGATGCTCATCCCCCTCTCCGATGCCGCGATCGCCCATTTTCAAGATCGGCAATACCAGAGCGAAGTTGAAAAACTCGCAGCTGTTGAATTGCGACGGTATGGAGTATATGGCTTATCCAGCGGCTATCACCGCAAGACTTGGGAATCGTAGTACAGACCACCTTCCCCCAAATCCGGCTTTTCACAGCGGCGCAGGGGGGCTTAAAAGTATTCATTCGTTTATACCAGATAGCCAAACCGCCCACGGCAGTGTGTAAGACCGTGGCCCTTATCATGGAAAGATTATGTGCGGAATCATCGGATATGTCGGCAGCAGGGACTGCGTTCAGATCATTCAGTCTGGCTTGAGCAAACTCGCTTATCGCGGCTATGACTCGGCAGGGATCGCCGTCTGTCACGAGGGCGATATCGACCTGAGGCGTGCGCATGGCAAGCTCGAAAACCTCATTTCGCGCCTCGCACGTGAGCCGATGCGCGGTCACACGGGCATCGGTCACACGCGCTGGGCGACGCACGGCCGCCCCAGTGAATCGAACGCGCATCCGCACAGATATGGCCGCTTTGCGATCGTGCATAACGGCATCATCGAGAACTTCTTGGAACTCCGGCAAGAGCTCATCGGAAGAGGGCATACCTTCGCATCCGAAACGGACACCGAGATCGTCGTGCACCTCCTCGCCGAATACTACACGCCCGAAAAAGGCTTTGCCGCCGCGATGCATGATGCGCTCAGGCGTGTGCGCGGCTCTTACGCCATTGTCGCCATCTGCGCCGATTTTCCCGACGAAATCATCGCGGCACGCATGCAGAGTCCGTTGTTGCTCGCCTTGGGCGATGGCGAGAATTTCGCGGCATCTGATATCGCGGCCGTCCTCGCGCATTCGCGGAACTTTATCTTCCTTGAAGACGGCGATATCGCTCGCATCACCGCGCAAAGCATAGAGATTACCGACCTCTCGGGTAAGTCGGTCACTCGCTCGCCCAAAGCCATCGAGTGGGATATCTCTGCCGCCGAAAAGCAGGGCTATCCGCATTACATGCTCAAGGAAATCTTTGAGCAGCCGCAGAAAATCACGGATACGTTCCGCGGGCGCATTCTCGAAGAGGAAGGCCTCGTCAACCTCGATGAGCAGATTAGCGCGATGCATATCGAGAATGCCAAACGCCTTCAGATCGTCGCCTGCGGCACGAGTTATCACGCCGGTCTGCTCGGCAAATATGTCATCGAGTCGCTCGCGCGTATTCCTGTCGATGTCGATGTCGCCAGCGAGTACAGATATCGCAATCCGATTATCGGGCCGGATGACTGCTTTATCGCGATTAGCCAGAGTGGCGAGACGGCCGACACGTATGCGTGTCTCAAGATTGCGCGCGAACGCGGTGCAAAAATCCTTTCGATATGCAACGTCATGGATTCCACGATTCCGCGCGCCTCGGATGCTACATTCTATACCCGTGCGGATCCCGAAATCGGTGTCGCTTCCACAAAAGCGTTCACCACACAGCTCGCGTCCTTGATTCTCCTTGCGATTCATTGTGCGCGCGCCAAGAACACGATTTCAGAAGACCGCGCCAAATCTCTGCTTGCGTCGCTCCGCAGCGTCCCCACGCACATGGAAGCTATTCTCACGCAGTCCGACCATGTCCGCGCCGCCGCGCAAAAACTCCTCCGCGCGAACTCATTCCTCTATCTGGGGCGCAACGTCCACTACCCGATTGCGCTCGAAGGCGCGCTCAAACTCAAGGAAATCACCTATATTCATGCCGAAGCCTATCCGTCCGGCGAGATGAAACACGGCCCGATTGCGCTGATCGACGACAGATTGCCGGTCATCGTCATCGCTCCCAAAAACTCGACCTACGAAAAAACGCTCTCGAACCTTCAGGAAGTCAAGGCACGCGGCGGCCGCCTCATCAGCATCGTGACCGAAGGCGACGACATGCTCACCCGCGTCTCCGAATGCGCCTTCGCAATCCCCGAATGCGACGAGCTCATTCAGCCATTCTTCAGCGTGCTCTATCTCCAAATGCTCGCTTATCACCTCGCCGATTTGCTCGGCAACGATGTCGATCAGCCGCGAAACCTCGCGAAATCCGTCACCGTCGAGTGATGCGTTTTGGGGGGGTGAGCGACTTCGCCTATCGCGCGCCTTTTGCGCGCGATACGGCTTCGGGCTCGGCCTATGGGGCGCTGCGCGCCCATACGGCCTCGCAAACGCTTTTGTAAGGCGTGTTCAGCCCAGATGCGTATTCAGGGGGCAGGCAGGTAGTAGGCAGCAGATGGTAGGCAGTAGTTCGCTGCACAAGACCTTTTGCCCTAAGGAAATATAGGGGTAGGACTGCACATAGGCGCGATAGGCGTTGAAACGCGCATGATTTAGAAAGCATCTGAACATTATCGTAGCCTACAAAAAATTTGTTGAAATCCCTTGGCTTTTCGCTAGAAAAGTGCGCCGGGTTGCTTTGGCATCCCGTTTATCAACTCGCTTGTTTATTGAGGATATTATGAAAAAACTTCTCACCTTGGCGCTTACCGCTGCCGCGCTTTGCTTTGGCTTTAACGCGATGGCTTGCCCTTGCCACGATAATCAGGAAGCCAAGCCCGCGTGCGCGTGCCAGAATGGTGGTGAATGCGGCTGCAACAAAGACGGTGCATCATGCAACTGCAATAAAGATGGTGCTGGCTGCAACTGTGGTGCGGAATGCAAATGCAATAAAGACGGTGCTGGCTGTGGTTGCAACAAAGCCGCAGATGCGCCAAAAGCCGAAGACAGCGCCGCAGAACATCCGCACAAAAACTGCCCGAATTACGCAAAGCATCACGCCCAATAATTATTCGCACGCGCGCTTCCATTGGGAAATGACGTGCATAGCATGATCGGTCTGAGCGTCGCCCTATTTTGTTAGACACCACTAACAAAATGGGATATTTTTACGCGCGAGCGTTTGACGCTCCCTAGATTCGTCTGTACGGCAACACAAATCGTTCACCGTGATTGCCTGACAGACTTTTTCATGCTATCGCACATCACCCGTGAATGTCTCACGGATTGATTTTTTTAGGAGATGTCCCATGTGTGAAGAGAAAAAAGAAGCCTGCTGCGAAAACAAAGACGAGAAAGTCTGCGACTGCGACGAGAACAGCTGCTGTGACAAATGCTGTGGCGACAAGTGCTGCTGTGGCGACAAGTGCCATTGTCATTGCTGCGACTGCTGCGATTGCGACGAGTGTGACTGCGATGATGACGATTATTGCGAAGATTGCGACTGCTGCGGTTGCCGTTGCTGCCGCACGTGCATGCTGATCGCCAAAGCCGTCGGTCTGACGGTTCTGCTTTCGGGCGTAGCCACAGCGACCGTCGTCGCCGTATCGGCCCTGATGCGCAAACTTGCGAAATAATCCGAGGCAAGCCCTCGAAAGTGAGGCCGGCGTATGCAATAGCCGGCCGCGCAGGCGTATGCGAAGCATAGCCTGCGCCCCCTAAAAGACCTGCACGCGGTGCAACATCACGGATCGAATCATGCATATCTCAGGAAGACTTACAGTTTTTGTGCATTTTCTGGCCGTTTCCGCGCTTGCGATGACGCTTTCGTGCGGCGGCGGCTGTGCCACCACACAAACGCCCGATGCCGTGCAGAGCGTGCCAGATGCCGCAGAAACCAAGCCAGCCCCGGACGTGAAGGCACCCGTCACCGAGGATGCGCCGCTTCCGGATGTCACCGTCGAGCCCAAGGAAGACCGGCTGCTCAGGCTCGCCGTGATCGCCGATATGAACGGGCGTTATGGCTCCGCCGAATACGACGCTGAAGTCGTGAAAGGCATCGATATGATCATCGAGGACAGGCCGGATATCGTCATCAATGCGGGCGATATGGTGGCCGGACAGAAGCCGAAACTCGACTACCGAAAGATGTGGACGGGATTTCACGCGACGGTTACGCAGCGTCTGCTCGATGCCGGCATCCTCATGGCGCAGACCCCTGGCAATCACGACGGCTCGGCTTACCCGAAATACGAAAAAGAGCGGGAGATCTATATCGACGAATGGACGCGGCACAGGCCTGCGCTCGATTATGTCGATGATTCGCTTTACCCGCTGAGCTACTCGTTCATGCTCAAGGGCGTGTTTTTTGTCGCGCTCGACGCGACGACGCTCGACCAGGTGCCCGACGATGTGCTTGCGTGGTTCGAGGGGCAGCTTGCGAACAACCCCTCCAAATACAGGCCGATTGTCTTTTTCCATGTGCCGCTTTATCCCATCACGACGATCAAGCCCACCGAGATTTTGCGCGATGAGCGCATCCCCGCCATTATGGAGAAATATCACGTGCAGCTCGTGCTGAACGGGCACCAGCAGGCTTATTTTCCGGCAAAGCTTCACGGCATCACGTATGTGCATGCCGGCGCGCTTGGGGGCGGCCCGCGCCCGGTGCGGCAGAACAACGGCATCGCGCCCAAGACGCTCACGTTCGTCAACATTTACCCCACCAGCGAGCCCTATATCGACACGCACCTCATCGATGGCGAGAAAGGCGAGCATTTCAATCATAATTTGCTGCCGACGTATATCGTGTTCGGGAACAAGATATTGCCGCGCGCGGATGTTTCGCTCGAAGATGCCGAGTTTGCACGCGATTACATGATCTCGCCGCACATGACCAAATCGCAGATGGACGCGCTGATCAAGGCTTTGCGCGCCAATGACGGCGACTGGGGCAAGATCCCCGACTGGAAAGCCGACAAATGAACGCCTTTTTAAAGACATCGGCTGCAGTGACGCTCACGGCTGCATTTCTCGCCTCCCTGCCGTCATGCGTCAGCGAAGACCTCTGGGCCCCCGAAGCGCTCACGATTCGCCTGTTCGAGCTCGCAGACGGGCTCGACGCGCTGGACGACTGCGCCCCAAAGCACCGTCTTATGGAAGCCTGGCTCGGCCAGAATGCCCAGAAACTCGAACAGGACAAAAAGAAATTCGATCGCGCCTGCGCAGTCACGCAACGCGAATCCGTCATGTGCATGAGCTATCAGATTCTCGCATCCGCCCAGATTGAAGTCGCGCTCAGGTCATGCGTATCCGAGGCGGCCGCGCTGCATGATGATATCGACCGTCTGAACGCGCTCGCGGGCACCGCGATCCTGACAACGCATCGCGTTAATCCCTAGATTCGACGCGGATTTTCGGCGTTGTCAGGTCGTCGTGAAACGGCTATAATTCAACGTATCTGGCGACCAGTCCCGAGCCGCCTCATCCATGGGGAAACTATGAAATTTCGATATCTGCTGATTCCGGTGCTTTTAGCTTCTCTGACCGGCTGCTCCGTTACGAAGATGGCGGGCAATACTGTCGTTGAATTTACACATGACGAGGCGATCCCATACCTGATGTCGCAGGGCGACCTGGAAGCCGCCTGCAGCATGGGGCAGGCGCTGGGGCCTGTGGTCAAATCATTTTCGCGTGTCGGCGTGACGACCGAGAATGTCGGTATTGCGACGAACATGGCCGCCGGGATGTGCGCGGAGTTCACGCAGCGCGATGCCGAGCTTGACCGCGTTCGCGCGCTTCATAACAACCGCACCACGGATGCGCAGGATGCGCTCATCCGTGAGAAATTCGGGCACAGGCTTGCGGCGCAGCGTATGATTCGCGGTTATGAGGATGCCGTCAAGACGTTCGGCGATTTCAGCGAAAGCTGCCGGAAATTCGACAGCAAAACGGACGAGCTTCTCGCCTTGTTAGGTCTGGCAAGCGGCGCGCTCGCGGTGCTTCACGACTTCAACAGCGAGAAATCTGTGGGCATTTCGCTCTCAGTGCCTGGGATTATCGAAAGATCCGCTGCATGTTTCAGCGATGACGAGTGGTGGGGCATGCCGACGGCGCTCCGCGCCTCGATATGGCTGAGCATCCCGGGTGCCGGCCCGGAAGGTGTCGACCCGATTGAAGCCATGAAAGAGGCTGCAAATAAAGGCGATGCGCAAGGCGTGTTGCTCGCACGCGCGATGCTTGTCATGATGGCCACGACGGTCGGACGGCCCGAAGCCGCCTGCGAAGCCCTCGCCGCCATCCCGGCCCAGGATACGCTCAATCACGATTACGACATGCTCAATGCATACGCGATGGGGCTCATGACGCATCAGGCCGATATCGCCTGGACTCAGCAGTTCGGCTATCGCGCGCCGTTCATGAACCCGTCGTGTCCTGCCGCGCAGGCCAACATGTCGATGAATGCTCAGGAAGTCGACGACCTGCTCGACGGTTTGCTCGATGACGAAGAAGAAGCTGCTCCGGCAGCACAGCCTCAGGAAAATAGTGCCAATAAACCCGCCGAGACGCCTATGCTTAACGAGGATTTGGGCGAGGCAAATAGCGGCGACAATACAAACAAGGATAAGGTCACGACCGGATTTTTGACGGTGACTACGGATTCGGAAGCGCTGATCTATGTCGACAGCAAGCTCGTGGATTCGAAAACGCCACTCGAAAAACATGAGGTGAACACGGGCTCGCACACGGTTCGCGTGTATTTCTTTGACACGCGCAAGTTCTCGAAATCGCGTGACATCAATGTTGAGAAGGGGGCGACGATGAGCCTGAGTTTTACGAAAGACGAGTAATTTGGGGGCTTTTCTTGCGCGTTGCGCAACGCAAAGCATTGCCATCGAAGAGCGCACGCGACTTGACGCTGGCTTGAGTCATGTCTGCTGGGAAAGCACTTTTTTCATCACTCGGGTATAGCCGATTTTCGGCACGAATGATGCATTATCGCACTACTCGCCGGCGGTTTTCGCCGGCCCGTCCTGCGATACAAAGTCCGGGCGTGCATTTTTGATGATTCAACGCTCCCGGTACCATACGCCGGACCCTTCACGAAAAATCAAAGACCTTTCAAATACCCTCTCATCCACAGGAGATGTACCATGAAAAAACAACTGACTGCCCTCTGCCTCGGCGCGCTTGTATCGCTCAGCCTTGCAGGAAATGCATTCGCAGGCGATCCCAGAACATTGTGTGTTTATGACCCGTCCGGCGCAAACGGCGAAGCTTACGCGACCATGAAAGACTATCAGATCGCAGCGACCGCATGGGGCATTGATTTCACCCTCAAGCCCTACACCAACGAGAAAACCGCTGCCGACGATTTCAAGGCCGGTCAGTGCGATGCGGCATTCCTCACAGGCGTGCGCGCACGCGGCTTCACCAAATTCGCCGCGACCGTCGAAGCGCTCGGCGCGACCCCCAGTTATGAGCTTCTCGGCGAGGTTATCAAGCTCATGGCCCAGCCCAAAGTCGCCAAAAAGATGAAGAACGGCGATTATGAGACCGCCATGGTCATGCCGATGGGCGCCGTCTATATCATGGTACGCGACAAAGCGTGGAACTCTCTGGAAACCATCGCCGGCAAAAAAGTCGCCACCATCGGCTTCGATGCCGCCGCGACACACATGGTCAAACTCGCCGGCGCCTCCATGGTCGCAGCAGATATCTCCACCTTCGGCGGCATCTTCAACAATGGCGCGGCCGATATCTGCTACGCCCCCGCCACTGCCTTCAAACCGCTTGAACTCGAAAAAGGAGTCAAGGCAAAAGGCGGCATCCTCCGCTATCCCATCGCGCAGCTCACCGGCCAAGTCCTCATCCATTCCTCCAAATTCACGCCGGAATTCGCGCAAGCCTCCAGAGAATACGGTGCAAACGCGTACTCGAATATCCTCACGCTCTCGACAAAATCTGATGCCTCGATCGACAAAAAATACTGGATCGACATCGACAAGGAAGCCAAAGCCAGATATGACGCGCTCTTCCAGGATGTCCGTGTCAAACTTCGCGATGAAGATCAGATCTACGACAAGGAAATGCTCTCCATCATGAGACGCCTGCGTTGCAAATCTGACAACACGCGCCCAGAGTGCGCCCAGAAACGCGAATAATCGCGCCATCTCCGTCTCTATGCCGCTGCGCCGCAAGGTACAGCGGCTTTTGCTGTTTTTATCCACATCAATCGCCGCTTCCCGTAACGGCATATTCTCCCCCCCTTACACGCCGCTTCACATAGCGGCCACAACACCCATGACTCAGAAAAGACTTACGACACTTATCACCACGGTGCCGCTCGTGCTTCTGCTCATTGTCATTGTCCTGTGCGCGACAGTGGGCAATATCCACAGCAAGCTCCTAAGCGTCGCAGAAGACAACTGGACCGGGTATTCCGAGCTTCGAGCCGAGCCAGTGCGTCCCACCTGCGACCAGGAACAGGCTGCTGCACAGCAGCAGGATGCCCCCAAAGACGACCCTAAAGCCGAGGCCGCCGGAACCGAAGCGTCTGCCGATGAAGATGCCGACGACTTCCTTGATGACCTCCTCGGCGAAGAAGAAGTCTCCGAAGAAGCACTCGCGGCAGCCAAAGCAGAATGCCAGGAAAAAATCGCCGCCTATGATTCTATCGTCAACCGCCGGAACTCCACGGGTCTCAAAATCTACACAGCGATCGAGCAGGCGATTGGCAAAATCGCCACAGATGCAGTCAAGATCAAGGCACACTTTCTCATTCTCGTATTCCTGTTCTGCACGCTTGCCGCCACGCTGAACCGTCAACATCTCGGTCTCAGATCCCCCAAAACCAGGCGATCCGACAGGACCAGCCAGATCGCACAGCTCGTCGGCAACCTCGCAGTCCTCATCTCCTTTATCGTCTATTACTACCAGGACGTGACCAGCGGTGTCGAAGTCGTCTCGGAACTCCCGATCCTCTGGATGTTCGTCTTCGGCACCATGGCGCTTGCGAATGCCTGGCTCATCTATAAGCCGCTCCAAACGCCCGAATTAGACGATACCGGCAATCCTCCCAAGGACTCGTGGGGGCTCGCGTTTCTCGGCATCCCGCTCTATGCCTATATGGCATGGATCTGCAGCATCTACTTCATGCTCTTTGAACTTCATCCCTCGGGTGTCGCGATCTATCTCAACAAAATGACCGAAAACGCCGACCTCTATACGAACGTCGCGCTTTACGTATTTTGCGGCATGATGCTCAAAAACACATCGATTGCCGACAAGTTCCTCGCGCTCATTCGCCCGTGGAAACTTTCTCCGGAACTCCTCGTGTTCGTCATCGTGCTCGCGTCCGCAATCCCGACGGCCTACTCCGGCGCATCCGGCATCTTCGTCATCGCGGCAGGCGCTATCATTTACGAAGAGTTCAAGAAGGCCAGCATGCGCGACTCACTTGCACTCGCCGGTACTGCCATGAGCGGCTCAATGGGCATCGTGCTCAGCCCATGCCTCATCGTCGTGATCATCGCCGCGCTCAACAAGGATGTCACCACGACCGACCTCTATCACTCAGGTCTGGCGGTCTTCGGCGTGAACATCGCGGTCCTCGGCCTCGTCCTCTTTGCCACCGCACGCGACAAGTTCCATTGCGCATCGCCGATCGTCGCGATTCCGCAGATGTTCAAAAAAATCATTCCGATCATCCCCTATGTCGCCATCGGGGCCCTTGTCGTCGTCTTCTTCAACCTCATTCTTGGCACGCCATTCAATGAATTCACCGTGCCCTACATCCTCCCGTTCATGCTGCTCGTCATGCTTATCTATGACCGCATCATGGCCAAACGCGAGTATGACAAGCTCACGGATGAAGAAAAAGCCGAACGGACGAGACCCAGCATCGCCAAAAGCCTCATCGACAGTGCCGATTCGACAGCCAACGCCTCTGGCGGCCTACTCGCGCTCATGGGCATGTCAGTCTGCCTTGGCGGCATCCTCGATCGCGCCAACCTCGCGGCTATCCTGCCCCAGAAATTCTCATCCTACTGGACAGCCATGCTCGTCCTCGTCATTATTCTCGTCGGCATCGGCATGATCATGGATCCTTATGGCGCAGTCATCCTCGTCTCTGCCACCATGACTCAGATCGCAAGCGCAAACCTTATCTCGCCAATCCATTTCTGGCTGGTCGTGCTCTGCGCCTTCGAACTCGGCTACCTCACCCCCCCCGTTGCCCTCAACCAGCTGCTCACGCGACAAGTCGTTGGCGACAAAGGCTATGCCTACGAACATGACGAAAACCGTCCAAAGAAATTCTGGTTCCGTCACGAGCGCATCATGCTGCCCATCGCAGTCAAAGGCATCGTACTCCTGCTCGTCGCGTTCATGCCCCTGCTCTTGAGAACCCTTCACTGGATCAATTTCGAATAATTGATCGAATCATCTCTTTTCATGTCCGGCGATTTCATTCGCCGGACCGCGCCTATGCTAACGCATACGGCGCGCCAAACGCCGCTATCTTACGATACGCGGCGTTTTTTAATTCTTCTCCCCCGAGCGCTCATCCGCGTATTTGGTGAACGCAACCACCTTCCTGAGTTCGGCTATTATAGACATTTTAACACACGTCTCATCCCCGTTGGAGATGGGGGACTTGGCTTGGCTCACATGACCTATGTCCATAACAACAGGTCATATCGCTGATGCCCATAACAACAGGTCATGTCGGTGGAAGCATTTTGAGCAATTCCTCTCGTTTAGCTTTGGGAACTCGCAAGGCTTTCATCGCCTCTTCATAGCTCAATCCCATTGTCTTGCTGAGCGATCGAATATTTGCAAGCAGGTTTTCGAGTTTCCCCTCTCGTATGCCTTCCCTTTTCC
>JAFZFY010000011.1 GCA_017555665.1 Pseudomonadota bacterium
CCGCCGCCACCGGCTGCACCGCCGCCACCTGCTGCACCACCGCCGGAACTCTTGCCGCTTTTGCCGCCTTTCTTGCCCGTATCCTCGCTATCCGAGAGCTCATCCTCGTCGTATGTCTCAAATGTCGGGGCCGATGTCGGCGCGACAAATCCGTCGTAATTCGGCTCAAATTTCACGTTGATCGAGTAAATGGATCGTCCCGATTCCGCGCTCACTTTGATGTAGTGAAGACCTGGCTCCGGCGTGAATGTGCGGACTTCGCCTGTCGCGCCGCCTGTGTCGCGAAGCTGTTTCTTGATGGGGATGCCGAAACGGTCATAAATGCCCACTTCAACTTTGAAAACTTCCAGCGCCTGATCCCAGAATGTGTTGACGATAATGTCGCCAGGACTCGGTACGAATACCATCTTCCAGTCAATTTCATCTCCGGCTGTCGGATAGATCTCATCGTTCGTCACGGTGTCGAGGTCTATCTTGATCGCGCCTGAGCGGAATCCGTCGTGATCAAACTCTGTCGTACAGCCAGCCGCTGTAAGCGTCAGAAGAGAAGCAAGTAACAGTGCTGTTTTTTTCATAGTATGACCATTCTCTAAAAGAAGTTCATAAAATCCAAACGCCATTCCCTATTAAACAATAAAAGCGGCCACGTGTCAAAGCCGACACCTAAGGAATCATGACTTTTATGTGTGGACCGCCCAAAATTTCATGCCGGATCCGGGCGGTCAGTGCGGCACGGCTGCCGGCTCCGCGTGGAGCTTCTCCTTGAGCGGAAAACTCTTGCCCAGGTTCAGAAGCGTCAGCGGCTCAAATTCGTAAGAAAGACGCGCGTATTTGTTGCACGGGATGGCATGGCAGAACGCAAGTGCCGCTGCCGCCCGACGGTAGCAATAGGTGTAATCCTTTGGGTGGATCAGCTTGTTGTTCTCAAACAGAAGCCCTGTCTTGATGCTGATCGGCTGCCTGTACAGGCTGGCATAGTGCAGAATCTCTCGCCCCAAAAGGTCGATCGGGATGACCTGGTGGCCGGTAAACATCAGATGGCGTGTCAGGGCGATCAGGATATTGGCGCTTGAGCTTACAAATAACGGGTAATTGCCGACATAGACGAGATACAGCCCGGATGTGCGGTTGGCTGGAAGCGTTGCTGAAAAAAATGGCCCGAACCATTTGACGGTCCATTCGCGCGGACCGGCAAAGGGATCCGGCTGGTTCTGCTTTTCGGCGCTTGCTTCTTCCTCGGCAGGTGCCGGGGCGCCAGGCAGGGTGATTTCCGGGTTTTCCGCGAGTTCGTTGGGAAGGCCAGCTTGATCCGGCCCTACGACCATAAATTCATGAACCTGGCTGATTCTGGGATCATTCTTTGCCATGCCTGCCTCTTGTCATCACCTCATGCTAAAGGAACAAATGAACGCCTTAAAATGAACGACATGAAGGTTTTATGCAAGCAGATTTGTATGACGTGATGCGGGAGGCGTGTGACAGCGGGGGGGAGGCGGCCTTGCCGTGATCTGGCTTTGGCTTCACGGCAATGGGCTTGAAATCTCATCCCCAGGCACCTGTTCGCATCGCCGTGTGTTCTGCTCGGGCACAAAAAAAGCCGCCCGTGAAGGGCGGCTTTGATATTTCAGGTGAAACTGAAATTACTGTGCAATCGCATCAGGCGCCTGCTGTGCAGCTGCGCTGGGACGCATACGGCGGTCGCCGTTAATGCGGCGATTTTCTAAGCGTTTGTTCCTGAGATCACGGGGTGCCGCGATGTGCTGGGGATCCGGCGTGTCCTTGGCAATCTGAGGGGCAGGGGCTTCTTCGGGAAGCACGATGGCCGCGCCTTCCTGAACCTGAACCGTGGTGTCGCCTTTCTGGAGGCTGGCAAGCGTCGGGGCAAGCACGAGCGCGATAACGCTCATGAGCTTGATGAGGATGTTGATCGACGGACCGGCTGTATCTTTGAACGGATCGCCGACTGTGTCGCCGACAACGGCTGCTTTGTGGGCATCAGAGCCCTTGCCGCCGTATTCGCCGCCTTCGATGTGTTTCTTGGCGTTATCCCAGGCACCGCCTGCATTCGCCATGAAGATCGCGAGCACAACGCCCGTGATCATGACGCCGACGAGCATGCCGCCGAGGATCGCGCCCTTGGTGCCGAGCACGATGTCGAGGATGCCGGCGAGGATCGGGGCAACGATCGCGATGACACCGGGGAGGATCATCTGACGGATAGCGGCATGCGTCGAGATCTCAACGCATTTGCTGTATTCGGCCTTGACGCCTTCTTTGCCTTCGAGGAGGCCCGGGATCTCTTTGAACTGACGGCGGACTTCCTGAACCATGTCCTGTGCGGAACGGCCGACTGCAAGCATCGCGAGCGCGCTGAACCAGAACGGAAGCACGCCGCCGATGAAGAGGCCGATCACGACCAGCGGGTTCATCGCGTCAATGGCTTTGAGGCCCATGACCTGAGAATAGGCCACGAACAGCGAAAGCGCCGTAAGCGCAGCTGAACCAATCGCGAAACCTTTGCCGATAGCGGCCGTCGTGTTGCCGACGCTGTCGAGCTTGTCTGTGCGGTTGCGGACTTCTTCTTCAAGACCGGACATCTCGGAGATGCCGCCGGCATTGTCGGCGATCGGGCCATAAGCATCGACGGCGAGCTGGATACCCGTCGTGGCGAGCATACCGAGAGCGGCGAGCGCGATGCCGTACATGCCGCAGCACATAAAGGCGATCAGGATCGCCACGGCGATCAGGATGATGGGGATGACCGTCGAGATCATGCCGACCGCAAGGCCCTGGATGATGTTCGTTGCAGCGCCGCCGTTGGCAGATGCATGCGCGATCGCCTTGACCGATTTGTACGAGTCTGACGTGTAGTATTCCGTGATCTTGCCGATGCACGAACCGGCGATGAGGCCGCCCGTGACCGTCAGGAAGATGCTCAGCGGGGTGACAACGGTATCGCTGTTGGGGATGGCGATGCCGTCTTTGCCGAGAACGAAATAGGCAACGCCGTAGGTCGCGATGGCCGTGATGACGGCTGCGCTGATCGTGCCGGTATCGAGGGCTTTCTGAGGATTGGCTTTCTCGTCTTTGCTGCGGACGATGAACGTGCAGCAGACGCTGACGAGGATGCCGACTGCGGCGATGAGCATCGGGAGGACGATCGCGCTCATCTGGTTGCCGGTGCCTTTCCAGATCGCGGCGCCGAGAACGGCGGAACCGATGATCGAGCCGACATACGATTCAAAGAGGTCTGCGCCCATGCCGGCCACGTCGCCGACGTTGTCACCGACGTTATCGGCGATGACGGCGGGGTTGCGAGGATCGTCTTCAGGAATACCGGCTTCGACTTTGCCGACGAGGTCGGCGCCGACGTCAGCAGCCTTCGTGTAGATACCGCCGCCGACACGCGCGAACAGCGCGATCGAGGATGCGCCGAAGCTGAAGCCTGTCAGGACTTCGAGCAGACGGCTCATATCTCCAGCGAGTGCCGGAATCTGGAGGTAGATCAGGAAGAGGCCGACAATGCCGAGAAGACCGAGGCCGACAACGGTCATGCCCATGACGGCGCCGCCGCCGAAGGCGATCGCAAGCGCATCCTTGAGCCCCTTGCGGGCCGCATTGGACGTGCGCACATTGGCTTTCGTCGCGACGCGCATGCCGAAGTTGCCGGCCGCCGCGCTGCAGAACGCGCCCACCACAAACGAAAGCGCCACAAGCGGGCTGCTCGACGGGTTCGCGATATGGATCACGGCGAGAAGGGCTGCCACGATGATCACGAATACGCTCAAAACTTTGTATTCCGCTTTCAGGAAGGCCATTGCGCCTTCATGAATATAGCCGGAAATCTCTTTCATTCTGTCGGTGCCTGCATCCTGCTTGCTGATCCATTTCGACTTGATAATCGAATAGATCAGGGCAGCAACGGCAGCCACCGGGACGCCAATATAGACCAGGTATCGAATCACTGGACTAAGACTCTCCATGGGATGACTCCTCCTTCTTTTTGGCCTTGAAAAGACCGTTGCAATAACGCATCGAAGCCTCGGCGCTGCCTGAAATGTATCGTTTCAGCGCCTCGGTTCCGACATTCAAAGAATTGTTGAACGCTTCCTCGTATTCGGCGGGAATACGGCCGAGTACATAGTTGACGACATCACCGTGTTCGGGCCTGCCGATCCCGATGCGGATGCGGCTGAACCCGTCTTTCCCGGTCAGGGAGACGATCGATTTGAGGCCGTTGTGCCCGCCGGTGCCGCCGCCGACTTTGAAACGGACATCGCCGAGCGGAAGGTCGAGCTCGTCATGAAGCACGACGACATGGCTGATGTCCAGATGGTAAAATGACATGCAGGCGACGACGCTTTCGCCGCTCAGGTTCATGTATGTCTGGGGCTTGAGCAGGTAGAGGCTGCGGCCGCCAAGGCGTGCCGTTCCAAATATGCCCTTGAACTTGGCCTGCGTCATGCCGGCACCGATGAGCCCGCAAAAACGGTCAAGCAGCATGAATCCTGCGTTGTGGCGTGTCGAGACATATTCCGATCCCGGATTGCCTAGCCCAACGATCAATACTGCGTCATCACTCATATAACTCTCTCAAAAAACAAAACAGCCGTATCCTTTTACACCAAATTCACAAGCCTGTGAACTTCCAGATGGTGCGTCAAAATTAAAAAAAAAAGCCCGGACCGGCAATCGGTCTGGGCTTTGCGATCCGTTCGCGGATGTCTGTTAGTTGGCGCGAGGCGGAATGATCTCGGCAACGAGGAAGTCGCTCGAATAGATGAATTCGCAACCGTTCGGACGAGGAACAGCGCTGATCTGGGCGCGATCTTTGAGGTTCATCGGCGTGACATCGAACACGACTTCCGTCGGGATGTCTTTGGGCAGGCAGGAAACGACGACGTCGCGAGCCGCGCTGCGGAGCTTGCCGCCGAGGCCGACGCCGACAGCCTTGCCGTCGAGACGGAGGGGAACGCGGACCGTGACTTTGCGGTCAGCATCGATCGTGTAGAGATCGGCGTGGAGAATGCGGCGCGAAAGCGGGTCGCGCTGAACGCATTTCACCATGACATCACGGCGGATTTCTTTGCCGTTGTCATCGAGCACAAGCGTGAAGACGACGTTCGGACCGAATTCGGTCGAAAGCGCCTTGAGGAGGTCATTCGGGTTGATCGTTGCGGCGATCGTATCAATGCCGCGGCCATAGCACACGACCGGGAGGTTGCCAGCTGCACGGAGCTTGCGGCTTACGCCTTTTTTACCGCCTTGACGAACAATACCTTTGACTTCGATTTTTTCCATGTTTTTATCCTAAAAAAATGCAGCCCCAACAGATGTTTTGATGCATCCCAACTGACTGCGAGTTAGCGGCGCGCCCATCGCGCCAAGCGCGGCTCCTTAAAGCAGATGTGCCGATTTGTCAACTGGTTTTTCACTTTGGGGGCGCGGCCTATGCCCGTGACCGCGCCTGCGGCGCGATCCGGTCATACGGCA
>JAFZFY010000108.1 GCA_017555665.1 Pseudomonadota bacterium
ATCGCGCCGATGCTCTTCAGATATGCCAGGTAGTCGTTCTCTTCCTGAATCACGCTGTTGCGCATCGACAGCGTCATCGGGTTGTCAATGTCGAACCGGTATTTGAGCTGGTCGCCGTCACCTGACACTGGCAGTACGGGAAATCTTCAAGCGTGTCCGGAGGCATGAGCCGTATGTCTGTCACGCAAGCTTGCGCGCGAAGCGCATGCATCGTCTCCTCGGCCAGAAGCAGGCAGTCGGCAAACAGCGCCTCGCGAACGCCCTGATCGGTGTAGCCGTCCTTCATCTGGACATTCGCGAAATAGAGGTCGCCAAAATACGAGCGGTCCAGAATATACCAGCCGTTGCCTGCCTGGAGCATGAGCGTGGCCACTCGGTGCCGAAAGCTGTTCGGATTATCACGATTATACAAGATTTTGTAATTTTACGATTTATTTAATATGGTTTAAGAGTAGATTTCGCCGATGTGATATCGGTCTGTCTCGCTTGCAGAACTGTCGGCCAGACTGCTATGGTGTTTCGCGCGGGGGGTATTTGCATGCAGAAAATCTGCATGCATCAGGCTTTGAAATCAGGCAGTCAGCTCACGATATCATCCATCACCGTCTTCAATCATCGTAAGGAACGATAATGTCTCTCGGAAGAAATCAGAAATGTCATTGTGGCAGCGGCAAGAAGTACAAGAACTGCTGTCTGCAGAAAGATCAGGATGCGGCACGGGAAGATGCCCTGGAAGCTCAGCGCAAGGCAAGACTTGCCAAGGAGAGCAAGGACAATCCGGATGTGCAGCTGGATGAAAATGGTGAAGTGAAATACGAGGAGAAACCGTCGGCAACCATGACCGAGACGTGGAAGATTGCGGTGCTCGGCCTGCTCGTGTTGGGCGCGCTATTCCTGATCTTCCACCTGAGCGACTATACGCGTCTCGGCGGCTCGATTTTCGGAGTGGGTGCATTGATTCTGCTTGTATATTGCGCATTTCGCAATGTGCCGACAGTCCGTCGTGAGACGGGGCGGGGCGGCAATATCGATTTTGGCAACCGCGCCTGAGCGTGAACGGCCGTAGGTTCATGGAAAACAGCACGTTCCGGATTTCTAAATTTCATTATTGCGGGGATGGCATCGCCGAAAGCGCGGATCATCGCATGCTCAGGATCGCGAATGCGCTTGCCGGGGAAGTGGTCGAGGCTGTGCCGTGTTCGGTCAAGCGGCGCAGGCAGGCATATCTTTCACGTGTGATCACGCGGTCAACTGACCGCGTGATGCCGGTCTGTGCGCTATGGCAGAGCTGTCCAGCCTGCCAGTATGCGTGTCTGTCGATCGAGGCGCAACGCGCCCTAAAACAAGCCCAGTGGCTTGGCCTGATCCGGAAGTTTGTCACAATCCCGGAAGATTGCGTGATCGACTTTAGGCGTGCGCCGCAGACGCTTGGCTATAGGCATCGCACAGACCTGACCGTGTATGAGACATCGGGCGGCAGGGTGACCGGTATCTTGCCGCGCCTGGACACGGCGGCAATCGCGTATCTGAATGCTGATCCGGGGCATACGCTCGCCGATGTCACGGCGCAGGATGTCTATGAGTCCGGGCGAGTGGCTCCGCTTGACATGCAGGGGTGTGTGCTTCACGCGCCAGAGCTTGGTCGTCTGATCTCGCGGTTTTGCAGCCTGGATATATCGTTTCCGCATTTGACGCGCATCGGGTTTGAAGCCTACGGTCTAGAGTCGCGAATCATCGTGTATAGCATGCCGGAACACGCCAAATACGCCAGAAATCAGGCTCAGAAAGCAGGAGAGGTACTCGATATATCTGTGATCTTTCAGGAGCTTCCGCCACATGGGAGTCATGTCTATCCCAAGCCGGAGACGATTTCCGGGAATGCGTATTATGGCTATGCCCATGATGATGAGGATCATTTGCTCTATGCATTGTGCGGGGCATGGACACCTGTCAACCCGAAGAATGCATCCTTGATTCGCCATGTGCTTTCGGAAATGACTGAGGGCAGGCGGTTCGAGAGCCTTTTGGAGCTTGGATGCGGCTATGGCACGCATGCGTCGATCATGATGCAATATGCACGAAAATATACGGGCATCGATGCCTCGTGGCCAGCCATCCAGTCCGCGCAATACAATGCTCAGAGATATGCCTGGAAGGATGCTGCATTTTTCACAGATACCGCCGAGCATTATCTCGACAAGCGATATTATCGCGGCGTGCGAGCGGAGGCGGTACTCATGCACAGCAACCGCATGCCGTATTCGGAAAAGACAGCGGGGCTTTGCAAACGCTTCGGGGCTCAGAAACTCTATATCGTCGCGCCCACGGCGTATGCCGTGGCGCAAGAATGTCGGCATTTTATGTCACTCGGCTATCGTCTGACGCGTCTGACGCTTTGTGACACGTTACCGATGACCTATCACATGATGGCAGTGGCCAGTCTTGAGTTATGAACGAGCAGGAATCGATCGCAAAACCTGAAGAACAGCCGAAACCGGAGGCTGCGCCAGCGCATTATGCCGTTGATGTGCAGCATTACGCGCACTATGACCGTGAGACGGACTCCGGATATACGCCGGAATTTCAGAAAAGCCTCACCTATGCCGCGCGCACGCCATTTGCGCGTTTTATGATCGACTTTATGCTGATCCTGACGCGTCCTGGGATGTTCTGGAAAGGACAGGCCGAGCATCCGGCTACGCTGGGACAGCTTCACTTTCCGCATCTCTTTATCCTTGTGATCCTGAGGACGCTGATGGCTTTTTTGGGCGGTCTGCTTCAGCCTGAGCCAGTATTTTCGCATGCCTTGATCCAGGCTGGCACGCAGGCGCTTCTCATCTTTGTGCTGATATGGGGGCTTGCGCTGGTCATATCGGGAATCTCGACGCTGACAGGGCAGGTGGTGCATTTTGATCGCGCCTTGCGCTATGTCGGTTACAGCGTGACCCCGAATCTTTTTGTCGGCATCATCAGCATCATTCCCGTGCCATATCTCGCGACAGTCTGTGATTTTTTAGCGATGCCGTGGACGTTTCTCGTCATGGGCGCAGGCGTGCATGCATATTTGAAGATCAAGCCCGAAGTTGCCCCGACGGTCACGGGGCTGTTCTGCGGGCTTATGCTCTGCATGTGGACGGCTTTGCCGATGCTGATTCCCGCGATATTAGAGTTCAAGGTGTGGTAAACGCGAGGATGTGAGGATGCTTGCGCTGGCGAATGATCGTGCCGTTGTAATTTTTTATATCGTCCATTCATCGGTGCGGCATCACGTCGGCGTATGCGCAGCATAGCCGACGCCAAATGTGGTCACGCCGGCGTATGCGCGGCATAGCCGGCGTGAAATGGCGCGTGTATGGCGCAGCCATAACGCGCCGATCCGAGCGTGTCTCAATCAGTTTGCCTGCGTGATGCGTATGTTGCCGCGTTCGTCGGTACCGAGGATGCGGACGGCGATGATATCGCCAGGTTTGTAACGATCTTCGATGAATCCGCCATCCGACTGGATATCGTTGAAATGCAAGGATGCTTCGGTGTTCGGCATGAGCTCGACACGCACGAACGGCGCTTTGACGAAGAGGACGTAAGCCTGAACGACATCGCCCACCGCAAAGCGTCGATTTTTGGCCATCACGGCGATTTTGGCGGCCTGTATGCCTGCCGCGTCGGTGCCAGAGATGCGGACGACGCCGTCATCATCGATATCGATCTGCGTCTGTGTTTGTGCCATCAGCGCGCGGATATTTGCGCCACCAGAGCCGATCACGTCGCCGATCACGGCCTTGCGGACCTGGATCATTTCGATTTTGGGGGCGTTGGCGGCGAGATGTGTGCGCGGCGCGGGGAGCGTCTTGAGAATGTGGTCGAGGATGTAATGGCGTGCCTGCCGCGCCTGCATGAGCGCCTGGTGCATCGTTTCGCGGCTGAGACCTTCGATCTTGAGATCCATCTGCAAAGCGGTGACACCGTGTTTCGTGCCGCAGACTTTGAAATCCATATCGCCGAGGTGATCTTCATCCCCGACGATATCGGTGAGTATGGCGTGCTTGCCATTTTCGGAGATGAGGCCCATGGCGATGCCAGTGACGGGGGCTTTGATCGGGACACCGGCATCCATCAGCGCGAGACAGCCGGCGCAGACCGTCGCCATCGAGGAGGACCCGTCACTGGAGAGGATATCGCTGACGAGACGGATCGTGTATGGGAACTCGGATTGCGGCGGAATGACGGCAGAAAGGGCGCGTTGCGCGAGCATGCCGTGACCGATTTCGCGTCTTCCCGGGGCTTTTTGACCGCGCGCTTCACCGACACTGTAGGGGGGAAAATTGTAGTGCAGATAGAATGCGCAATCGCGCGAGCCGAACATATCGTCGAGCCTGAGGGCATCGCGTGTGCCGCCGAGTGTGCATGTGGAAAGGGATTGCGTCAGGCCACGGCAAAAAAATGAGGAGCCGTGTGCGTTTGGCAGGACGCCGACAGCGCTCTGAAGCGGGCGTACCTGATCGAGCCTGCGCCCATCGAATCGCTGGCCGTTGAGGATATTTGCGCGCGCGTTGTCGCGTACAAGATTCTCGAAAGCATCGCTCCAATGCGTGTTGGAGAAGGCGACGCCGAGCGCTTCGGAGGTTTCGCGTATTTTGGCGAAAGTGTCTTCGCGAATGGCCTTGAGCGCAAGCGTGCGGTCGCGTTTGTCGCCTTTGTGCAGGGCATCCTGAATGGCGGGCACGGCTAGATCGAGCAGGGCGAGCAGCGAGGGATCGTCGGGATCAGGCAGGACGAGCGGCATTTTTTCGCGGCCGCACTCGCTGCGGAACTTGCGTTGCGCATCAAGTATGGGCTGAGCCGTTTCGGAGGCGAAATCGAGGCACGCGAGCAGATCGTCTTCGGAGACTTCGGCTGCGCCGCCTTCGACCATGATGATGCCCGTCGGGGCGACGCTGATCACGAAATTCATATCGGCACCGTCTGTCTCTTCGGGCGTCGGGAATGCCGTAAACACGTTATTTTTGCGCGTGATTCGGAGACCTGCGACGGGGCCGTCCCACGGAATGTCGCTGATCATCAGCGCGAGACTTGCGGCATTGAGGGCAAGTGTGGGCATGTCGAGTGTCTCATCGCCAGAGAATGCCATGATCGTCACGATCGTCTCGCGGCGGTATCCTTTGGGAAAAAGCGGACGGAGGCTTCTGTCGTTGAGGCGGCTTGAAAGCGTTTCGGCATCGCTGCTTCGCAGTTCGCGGCGGCCGCCGTTTGTCGGGAAATGCCCTGCACCGCCAAACCGTTCGCGATATTCGACGGTCAGCGGAAAGAAATCCTGTTCCGGATTATCTTCGCCGGCGACAACGGTGACGAGCAGGACGGCTTTTCCGCAGCGAAGCACGATGCTGGCATTTGTCTGCGGTGCCCAGAGACCCGTTTCAAAAGATACGTTGCGTGAGCCTATCGTGAGATTAAAGGTGTTCATTGGTGATCCTGTGCGAGTGACCGGCGCGAATCTGCGCGCCACAGATGAAGAACTGGCAAAGACAAGGCTTGATCGAGCGTTGAATGAATCGTTAAATGTGCTGTGTTTTCAATGCTTACAAGCTGAGATATCGTGAGGAGAGGGACATCATCACGACCATCACGAGCCGTTTGAAGGCTTGGGATCGGCACCGACCTGGATGGATGCGGGATTTAGGTCACGAAAAAATCGTGACTAGATTTACGCCTTCGATTCTCCTTCCTAAATCCCCCTCGCCGCCGGGGCAGGGGCGATGAATCGTCAAGCGATTTTGATCTGTCTGCCCTGGGGGCGCTTGCATTCACGCATGTTTGGCGTACCCAAAGGCCGGCATCTCCACGCTTGCAGAACATAGCCAAAACAAAACGCCGCCCTAAGGCGGCGTGCAGATGAACCGTATATGCTCAACGGACAGGCTCATCATCCACGAAGTATCTATAGACCGTAGAACGGTTTGACATCGCCGTGATGACACCCGGCATAAAATCGGGCGCGGATGTAAAGTCGGAACCCATATCGATGACGTGCATCAAGTCGCCATTTGCGCGATCGAGCACGATAAGACCATATTTTTGAACGGCGGCATAGATGGCATTTTTGCCGAGCACGAGGGGGGAGATCAGGGCTTCTTTTTGAACGACATTCTGCCAGATGGTGTCGCCTGTGATTCGATTGAGCCTGAAAATTCCCGACTGTGAAGAGATATACAGGCTGTCCTGGAAGTGCCTGATAGAGCTGATGCCGTAGATATCGCGCTGCCAGAGGGTTTGCCCGTCATCGGCCGAGAGCGCGTAGATGCCGCCGGACGAACTGGCGACGAAAATGGTATTTCCGACGCGGATGGGCGGGGCATCGACATCTTTGAAACGCGCATTCGGGGCGAGTTCGCGGCTCCATAGGGCAGTGCCGTTGAGCGCGGCATACGCGACGACCGTGCCATCCGAATAGCCGGCATAGACCATTTCATCGGAGATGAGCGGAGCAGATTGCCCATACATCGAAAAGTCCTGACTTCTGGGCCTTTCTTTGCGCCATTTGAGGGTGCCTGTTTTTTCGTCGATGGCAAAGATCCTGTTGTTTGCGTTGACGCATGCGACGATGCCGTCAGCCACGGAGAGGCCATTCTCGACGGCGACGCCGGCTTCATAGTGCCAGACCGTCTCGCCGGTTTTGAGGTTGAGCTTGAGAATGCTTCCGTTGCCGAGGGCGACGAACACGCCGTTCTCATAGACGACAGGCCCGGCCGTGACAGGCATTTCAAAGTCTTTGAGCCAGACTTGTCTGGCCGAGGCGTTATCGATCGCCAGGACTTTTCCGCCGGAGGAAGCCGCAAGCGTGATCAGTCCGATATCTTTGACACCGCCGAGTTCAAGCGGTGTCGCTCCGAGATATTTACCGAAACCGGGTTCGATTTCGTAGAACCAGTCGAGTGCGATATCAAACTGTGCCGCGCGAGGCGGTGTCTCGATCTGCGTTGAAGGCGCGGAAGCGCATCCGGTCAGCAGGGCAGCGCAAGCCGCACACATCAGAAAGACCTGGCATTTTGTCATTCTGGATCACCTATAGTGCCGCAGGAGCGACAGGAGCCGCCGGAACAACGGGGGCGAGTTTATCTTTCATGTGATTGGCCCAGTCCGGCGTGAGTATGCGCAATCTCGCGAGCGCTTTCTGTTCATCTCCCGGATTTGAGAAGTCGCGAATGACATGATCGTATGTCGCGATCGCCTTGTCCGTCTCGCCTTTGATCTCATAGATGCGGCCTTTTTCAAGGGCGGTATAGGCGCTGAAGCTGACGTTTGCAGCGGCGATATTGTCGAGCATCTGGAGGGCTTCATCGTATTTCTGCTGTCCGATGAGCATTTCAGCCTGTCCGAGCATAGCGAAGAAGCGGATGGAAGGGCTGGTGCTTGCAGCGGCCTTGTCATAGGCGTTCTTGGCTTCGGCGGCATCTCGGATCCGAGCCTGCGTGCCGGCGAGCATGAGCTCGGCTGTCGGTTCGACGGTCTCGCCAGGTACTTTCTGGACGCTTTCCTTGAGGTGTCTTTCGATCATGGCAAAACGCGTCTGGTCATCGCGAACGGTATAGGTGACGCGCAGAATATCATCGGATTCGGCGGCGATGCCCTGCTGTTTGAGATAGGCTTCTCTTTGCTTTTCAAGCTCGTCAGCCTGCGCCTGTGTCATGGCGGTATAGGTCTCGAACGCGCTTGTCATGAAGCTGCTCTTGTCGATGGCGGCCTTTTCAGCCTGATGATTGAAGAAAATATAGCCGAGCGAAACGATGACGAGCAACCCGACGACGAAACCGATCATGCGCCGATTTTCCATCATCCATGCCATGGCGTTGTTTGAACGGAGCAGGAAGCTGTCGTCTTCAAGCCCTGAGATGCTTACTTTGGGGGCATCTGCGGCATTATTGTCACTATTTCCGCCGGCATTGAGTACTTCCGGCTCAAGAACTTGTTTTTCTGTTTCTTCTCTTTTATGGATTTTAATTGCCATTTTAAACTCCTTGAGGTGACGCCGACCGCGTCCCCAAAAACGGGCGAGACTTTCTAATGCGAAATGCAGAGAGATGTCAACGCATGGCGTGCGTCATGTGGAAAATTATATTCGACCGTTTGAGGTGCGGCCTATGCGCGATGCGCATACGGCCCGCACACGGCCGCTATCGCAAGCGATACGCGTCCGTCACGTCATTGGCGACGGGCCCTAGGCGTTTTCTGAAACATCTGAAGGACGTGCATGCCGCAGGCTGGCTGCCGCACAAGACCTCTGCCCTGTAAAGGCACGGTGCATCTAGGCGCGATGGGCGCATGATCAGAGGGCTGCAGAATCGTGATTTACGCATAAATATGGGTATTTATGCGGTTTCCCAAAATCAATAGAACGTGTTATGATGAGGAGATGCGCCGTTTTTACGGCGCATTTGTGAAACCGTATTGATAACTTTGTTTGGAGACAGGCGTGCTCACCCTCACATTCCAAAAGAAATTCCAGGAGCTCAGAGAAAGTATTTTCCGTGGCAACGTCAGCGATGGCGTGACCCAGCTCGGCCTTTGGTTGACGGAGACGTCAGATAAAGAAGAACTGATGGAGATCCTCCTTGAGATCGCGTTGCTATCGATCGTGTGTGGCGATATGGAGGAGGCGGAGAGCCGTTGGAGTGAGGCGAAGCTGCGGGCATCGTGGCTCAGCCCGGAGGAAGCCCAGAACTCCGAGTCGGTGGCCCGGCTGAACGCCTATAGCGCGTACTTCAAGGTGGCACACGGGCAGAAGAAATCTGGATTTGCGCGACTGGAAGACTGCCTTCTTGCGTCCCCCGATGACTTCGAATTGTACCTTTTGCGCGGGATCGCATACAGCCAGCAAGGCATGTATGAGCATGCGCAGGCCGATCTGGACCGCGCGAACACGCTGTGCCCGGACAATGTGCTGATCATGTCCACGATGGCGGATATTTGTGTGGAGCTGGGTGAGAGAGACCGTGCGATATCGCTTCATGAGACGGTTCTGGAAGCGAGTCCTGATTTCCGGCGCAGCCTGATGAGCCTGGGTGTCCTCTATTTCGATATGGATCGCCCGGATGATGCATTTCGCCTGTTTCAGTGCCTCGTGGCGTATGATCCCCTCAACTGGTTCGCGTGGACTTGCCTCGGCGATATCCGTCTGATGCAGGTGGGCAGGACATTTCAGGCGCTTCCGTACTATGCGGCGGCGATCGTGTCTGGCACGGAAGACAGCCTCGTGTATTACAATCTCGTGCGCGGTCTGTTCCTGTTGGGACGATTCGATCAGGGCATCCGCCTGATGAAGCAGTTTTCGGCTCAAGGGCTCGGCTGGGACAATCAGATCAGAGAGAGCGTGTCGTATCTCAGGCTGATCGGAGAAGTCCTGACCACGACGAATTATTTGAAATCAAGCGAGTTTGCGTCGCGTTTCAGGAAGCTGTCGCCATATAATGACGAGGCGAACAAGCTGCTGTTCTACCTGCTGAACATGGCGGCCTCGCTGACGTACCGCGAGAACATCCAGGAGATATTCGGCTGTCATCTTGCGATGTTCGTGTACACGGCCAAATACATATCGCTGTGCGAAGGCCGCGTGATCCAGCCGGAAGAGACGACGATGCTCGGCGTGCTCACGCACATGATGATCTGGCATGGCCTGATGATCGAGTCGCGGGCGCTGATCAATCTTTTGGACAAAGCAGAAGAGCCGCGCGTCATCGACATGAACGACAGGCTCCGCAACGAGTTCCAGCGGCATGCGATCGTGGCGCGTCAGAGCGGCGTTGACCTGGAGCTTTTCCACGAAAAGCTCATC
>JAFZFY010000109.1 GCA_017555665.1 Pseudomonadota bacterium
CCCGGCTCCTGCTTTTTTACAGGAGGCACGGTCATAAAGGGACGGATGTTAAGGCGAACGCCGTCATTCAGGTCTGGTTCCCAGCCAATCGGTTGTTTTTCCAACGGTTTCCAGCGCACAAAGATATCGTAAGGCGCCTCCCCTTCCAGAATTAGTTCAAGCTTTTTCTTGAGGGATTCGGCAGCATCCAGGCGTTCTTGTGCCCCATCGATTCCATCGACAATATCCTGTCTTTGGCGAGCAATCCAATCGCCGAGGTAGGTATAGATGAGCACTTCCAGTTTCTTGTGCGTCAACGTGTGGTAATTGACCAAGGCCGAGAAGCCATCGCGCTGTCCATCCCAGATTTGCCAGATAAACGGTCGGTTCTGAAACAGCTTGCAATGCTGTACAAAGATCTTATCGCGCAACCACGATTCGAGCGATTTCCCGGCATGATCTGAATTGGCGAGCAACGTCGAGAGCGTATCGCCCGACCAGGCATCGCCATAAGCCGCCACCAGTAAATTGAGCAACCGATCGGCCAACGGAGCCTCACCACGCACCGCGGGAATGCAGGCAATGCCGTCATCATCCACAAATTTATCGAAAATCGAGAGCGAGTTGAGGATTTGGCGGGATTCGTCACAAAGGGCCCCGTTTTCTCCCCCTGCCCCTACGGGGAAGGGGGGCGGGGGGATGGGGCCATTCTCAAATGGCCACCGATAACCCAAAATCCTCGCTACAGCCACCTGTAACACCGTCGAGTCATATCGCAACGGCCCAAAAGCCGTCCATTTCTTCTCGTCATCCCACACCACCGACTTGCACGGATGACCGTGGAATATCCATTGCGTCGGATCGTCGCTATAAGGCTTAGGTAATCCATGCGGATACCTTTCTTCCGCAACCTTCTGCCATCGTTCTAGATCAAACGGAACTTTGACCAAAGTCGCATTCGTGACTTTCAGTGCTTGATCTACCATTCGTACGTTTTCATTGTATTCCGGCGAACTACAGTAGCACCATATTGCCGCCAAATGATCGGGATTGTGAGGGACAAGGACGGCAACATTCTGATGAAATCTTTCCTTGCCATATATATATGGCAATATAACCCGCATTCTTTGTAAAGCAATCCCAAATTTACCCAATGCTTTCAATCCTTTCGTCGGATATGCCGAAGGTAAACTTAATAATAATCCTTTTCCTTGTTCCCATCGAACTAATTGAGTTTGACCAGAATAAAATTTTAAATCATCGATGTTATCTGGGGAATTTTGAATATACTCCCATATCATATTATTAATATAATCAATTTCCCAATAATTAATGACAAATAAAGGATCATCACTGGTTTGCAATCCTACCAATCCTTCAGCATACTCACTTAACAGCTTAACTTTCCCTTCCCCCTCTTCCAATGTAATCCTTGCATCCGGATTCTCCAGTTGTTTCTTCTGGCTCACGGTTTGTACAGGCTGCGTTTGCAACGCAGCCGCCTTTTCGTGCGGCGCACGAAAAGCGGATACATCCAGCCCATGGATGAGATGATCCTCGGGGGCGGCACCGCGAGAAATCGTGCATAGAACTGTGAATGCCCCGGCGGCAGCAGATGAATCAAATCCACCTTCCCCCAATCGTGCAATCCATTGGAAGGTATGATTTTCGAGCATTTTCTTGCGATAGGCTTTGTATGCGCCGAGGAACAACCAATTTTGGGGCAATACAGCACACACAGTGCCGCTGGTCACACACAAATCGAGGCATCGCTCCATAAACACAGTGGCGAGGTCGCTCTTGCCTTCGGGGTAATTCTTTTCACAATACGCCCGTAGTACTTCTCCCTGTTTATTGCGCGACAGATACGGAACATTGGTCACGATGAAATCATATCGCATGGTGAGCAATTCTGCTGCTTTGACAATGCCTTGTGCCGCGACCCCCATCTCGTTTTTGTCGTCATCGCTTTCGCCCGCCAGGGCTTGTTTCAACAGCGGTCTGACCTGACACCATTTCAGGCTAAACAGATCGCGTTTATCCAATCCAGCTTCAGGGCGGATCAGGCTTCCCAACGTCGGTGCTTCCTTAAACTGTTCCCAGAGCGTCCCCAAAACATGCTCGAGATCGCGGCTGCCTTTTGCCAGAGATGTCCATTCATCTTTGGGGGCACTAATGGCCAGACCAGAACACGCAATGTTGAGTTCCGGCAAAGGTCGGTACCCGCCAGCATCTGGGTATTGCCAGGCCGCGAGTGCAAGCGCAAATGCTGCAATTTGCACACACCGAAAATCCAGCTCCAAACCATAAATATTTTCGCGCAATACCGCATCCACGGCGTCTCTGGCACTCAGTCCTTCCTGCGCCATGCGCAACGGCACGAGCTTCAAAAAAGCCGCCACCAAAAAATGCCCCGATCCACAGCAGGGATCAAGGATTTTTATCCCCCCTTTCCCCTCCCTCATCGGGGGAGGAGAGAGGGGATGGCTTGCGCCAGCAAGCCGAGGGAGAGAGGAGAGGTCAGAGGTCCTAAGTAGCCACTCCACCATATACGGCTCCGTAAAAAGCTGTGTCACGGCAGGTAGTTCCTTCGCGCCAATTTTGACTTCGGCGTCATTAACACTTTTTTTCCGTTTTGACTGCCAGAATTGATAGACCCATCCGAGGCTGTCAGATGCCTTAAATGTCTCCGCCGGGATCGTAGAGACGATATTTTCGAGTTTATGCTGGTGTTCCGGCGGCAAGCTGAGTTCAAAAATCGGCGAATCCAGTTGGAATATCTGCGGTAGCATTTGCGATGCAAACCTGGCGGCCAGTTCCCATCCGTTGGATGCGCCTTCGTCGTTGGCGAGTTCTTCGCATTCTTCGAGCGTAACGGCAACGGGATCGTCGGGATCGGGATACATCAGCAGATCGTTTTCTGCGAGGAATCTGGCAAACAGCATACGATGCCAGTGTTGATAAGCCACATCTTCGATAAGATTGTCGAGTGTCTGTCGTTTATCCAGAAGGATATCGCCGAGCCTTCGCCCATGTGAACGGAGTTTCCGCCGCAATTTGCGGGCATCTTCATCGAGAAAGTCATAAGGCGCAGCCTCTTGCACGCCGAGCTGTTCAAGTGCGGCACGCGCCGCTTTTTCTGCAATTTCCCGCGCTTCATTGATGGCAGCTTCGAGCTGGTTGCGTAGTGTTCTGTCAAGATGTTGCATATTCTTCCATAAGTTCAAGTCCCCCGCCCCAACGGGGAGGGGTTATTTTACTTGCCAAAGTTTGATTTGAGAGGTCAAGTCTCCCGCCCCAACGGGGAGTGGGATTTAGGGGGAGAGGTCTATTTACAATAACTACTCAAATGATTGTCCAAGCTCCAAATATAGACATGGTGATGTGGATTTTTTCGACACATCTTTTCCCAATCTTGAACAATAGAAAGATCACCAAGCCCGCTGCCACGCATGGCAGAATCAGGAAATTGCTCAAGCCAAAGAGCCATATCTTCTCTTTGAGGAAACTGTATCACTTTAAAAGGACTTTCACCTTCTAAAGCTTTCTTTACCTGTTCTACAAATTTTTGTGCAATCGAACGCCGTATCGTTCCATCACCGTTTTGTGCTATATGATTACCTGTTTCGATGATTGTTGCCATAGGCAATAAAAAAGACTCATTTTGTTCCAATTTTGTTTTAAGGTCAGAGACAATTTTCTGATGCTGCGTAGCTTTATCAGGAACATTGAGGATTTCTAAAAAAATTGAAGTGTCTAGAATACAAATACTCATTGCCCGACCTCCTGCGTAAGAGCATTCAGCCAAGCCAACGCTTGCTTCTTGCGCTGATCTGCTGTTGTCTTATCTTTAATGAAGCGATCCAAAACGCGATTCGTCATGAGTTGCCCTAAGGAACCGTAAGCAACAAGTTCAGGATAACGATCAATATCAGCTAAACGAACGATTCTGCTATCTCCCTGCTCCGCGTCACGGTAACAACACAACACATTTCCTAAAGATTCATCTGGAACGGCATCCAATAACGCAGGATTATGAGAAGAGATCAATGTTTGCAGATGCCTATTCTTCGCAAATGTCTTAATTTGCATAATTAAATCCTTTGCACGGCTTGGATGAATACCATTATCTACTTCTTCAATAATCACCAAAGCATGTTCAGGAGCACTCAGTAAAGCTGCAGCTACAGAAAGAACGCGCAATGTGCCATCCGAAAGTAAAGGTGCATCCACTTTTCTCTCCTTGGCACCAAAAGATTCATGCAAACGCAACATCACTTCACTACGTTCCGTCTGAAAAAAGCTAATGTCTGTAATATCCTGTTCTGGCAGTGATCGAACGAATGATAACAAATCTTCCTTGTTTTTTTTATCTTGACATATTTTATATATAACGCTAGATAAGTTAGAACCATTTTCTGATAGTTCGGAATCATTGATATATGAATATCCCCTCATAGAATCAGGATTTGGATTGAGGAAAATAATATCTCTGAGCTGTTCTCTGAATGATTTTACAGTATTAGGAATCACACTTCGCGTTTGTTCATCGGGTTTCCCAAATCTACCTGGTGTTTCCAACTGATAAAACACAGCTTGTTGATTGATACATGGAATTTTTGGTTTATTCCTACCACGTTTGAAATTGTTATAGGCAATTTGAATAACATCTATATCTTTCTGTTTATCGACCACTTCATATAATATTTTTTTTGAATCAGATGTTCGTATAGACTCATTGGATATAACCAACTGTTCATTTTCAAGCCCAAGCGTAATACTTAATTCACTCCATTCGTCATTATCAATTTGACATCCAATAACCAAATCTTTTGAAGTCTCTCTAAAAAGATCTTTAACTCGTCCACGAATCGTGGCATCTCCAGACTGAATTTTTCGAGCAATATCATCCAGACGCAATCCCAGAGATAACCAGTGCATTAATCGTATGGCTTCCAATGCATTGCTTTTACCTGACGCATTGGCTCCTATCAAAAAAGTAAGTGTATTCAATGATATGACTGTTTTATCGTAGCTCTTAAAATTATGAATAGATATCGAACGAATCATCTTCCCCATCCTCCCTACTTCACCTGTACCGGTCCGTCATTCAGTGCCGAAAAGAGCTGTTCCCTGACTTCTTTTAGCCAGGCATCAATCTCGTTCTCGCTCTTTAAAACGCGATGTGGCAATGCAACAAACTGGATTTCCGGCTCACAGAGTTCAGCCGCTTCGCGCAAAACGCGCTCAAATCGAGCTGGCAAAGCCTCCACGCGGTCTTTGATCATTTTTAATGGCCAGTGTTCAAGAGTCCCAAGCACACTCGCCGTATTCTTCACGTCAATCTTTGGTCTTGCAGCCTCATGCAGCTCATTTCCCGACAACAGCGCATATTTTTGTTCCTGCGCCAATTGCATCCAATTATCGTCTTTCTGAAGCTGTGCCATGCCTTCTGCATGGCGCGTTCTATACTGTTCATCCAAATCATTCAGGGTAACGCGCAAAATCTGCGTCAACTCAGCACAAAGCGGCACTATGGGATCAGGACTGTCCAGCAAACAACGCTGTTGTTCGATGAACTGCACTTGTACAAGCGAGTTTTCTGCATCCTTGAGCCCCACGGCATGGCGTGTCAATTGTTTGAGTTCCAGCCATGTCGGCCACCGTTTCTGAATCTCTTCAGCCAACTTGCCCCAGTCGCTTAAATTCGCGTTTAACATCTCACGACTGTTATAAATGGCCAATAATTGCTCGTTGCCGGCAAGGCCTTCGATTTCTCGAAGCAAAGCGTCATCCGGCAATTCAGGTTTTGGTGCTTCACCACCGGCACTGGCAGCAAGGTCGCGCATTTTAACGACAAAGCCCCCAACGGTTTTCGACTCTTCCCCCTGTTTGACGACCAGCCCCAGTTTTTGAAAGACCTTTCGGATCTGAATGCGTTGTGCGGTCGAGATCGTCGTCGCTTCAACCTTAAAAGTGGCTTTGCCAATCGCTTTGCGTTCCAGTTCTGTTGCCGAAATCGACTGTCCACGTTCATCCAACGCGCGAATCGTGCCGTTCACCAGCAGGATTTGAAGCCCGCCGTCCACCGCATCGCGTGACCAGCCATAAGGTGCCGCCTCAAACTGTTCACGAATCTCAATGCCTTTTTTGCCTCCCGCCACAAATGCAAGAATGGCTTTGCAAACTGGATTTTGGGTAATATCCCCTTCATAGCCGATGGCTTTTAATGCATCCGTAGCGCCTTTTTGTGCCTTGTCATAGACTTTTGCCCAGCCAGCATTGTCTGCAATCGAAAACTGTGAATATAAGCGCACAAAAGAATTCTGGGCGGCTTCTAGAATCATATTCTGGAGATCGCTGCCGAGTATTTCTGTGCCACCGCTCTGAAATACCCTGGCCCCCGAAAACGCCTCATCGATAAATTCTCTGATTTTACCCTCAGAAACCTGTTTTGTCGTCTCCATTGCCGATCGGGCTTCGATTCCCTCCGGCGTATTGGGCACGCCCCGGGTGTCCAGCGTAGCAATGGATGCCTTCAAATTGATCAAATGGTGACGCAAATCGTCCGCTGAACGCCTTGGAATAAACACATAGATTGTTGGCGACTGAACCCCTGCCTGCCTTGCATCAGCGCGCACGGAATTCTCATCCGTGCTCCATCCATCGCGCACCCACACACATACGCGCTGCATGGCATCTTTGGGAAGCTGGGTATCAAAACTAACCAATATGTCGCGCGCAACCTTCGAATTGCCCTGTTGTATCGTTATTTTCTTTACGACTTCGCCAAAACGCTTTCGAATGCGGTCACTGCGTTCTGCATCTATCCGATGAGATTCATTCGACAAAATAGATCGCTGGCTTTGAAATTCGTCATTCCATGCCGAACTTTCTTCGGTCTGAATGCGATACTCATCACCAATCTTCATCAAAAGCTCGCAACCGTCCAAAAGCCTGGGCAACCGGCTTCTCAACATGCCGCTTCCTTCCGATAAATTATCGATCATGAGATCGGCCAACGTATCTATCGTTGCACGAATCCCAATCTCCTCATTTGCTCGCCCAAGTTTTGATATGAGGTAGACAAGTCCGCATGCTCGCGATTTGAGCTGTTCATCCGCTGTTCCCTTGCGCCACCGCATCGTCATTTCGTGAACCTTGCGAGGCAACAAACGCGATTGAAGCAGTTTGTCTGCGGAATCAAAATACAGATAATCCGCCGGCACGATGTTTCCCAACCCACAGTCCAGATTCGTCTGAATGACTTTATGGATCATACTCAGCTGGTTGCGCAATTGGCTATCCGTGCCCGTCTGATCGAGTACGCGAAGCGCATTCTCCCAAAATCTGCGCCGCACCGGCAAAATCGGATAATCCTGTGCAAAATATCCTACATCCGCCTGCCTGTGTGCAATCGTCGTTCCTGATAGATGCCTCGATATCTCGCCAAGATTGCGCTGCATGATCTGCTCGACAGGCGCAATGGCTTCGGGCTTTTTGGCCAGGATGACTTGCCGAATCACGGCATCAACATCGGCATCCGAAAGCTCCACACGAATCGTAAAACGCCCCTCCAACTTTTTGAGGTTGCTCGTCCCTGTCACCGCCGTTTGCCCCGTCCCAATGAACAGAAGTTTGCCGCCGATATTCTTACAGCACGCCTCGACGATTTCCTGCACCTCGATCGAACGCTGGCTGTTTTCACCGATATACTGCTGTACTTCGTCCAAAACGATAAGCGTCAGAGGCATTTGGCCGTCCTTCGACAAGGCCTGTCTCATCACTTTGAGCATCTCATCGCTCGAAACATCGGTCACATAAGGATACAGATTGTTCAGCGTTTCTGCACAGCTTCCCAGCGATGAAAAAACATTGGGTTTGCATTCCATCAATGCTGCATGCAAGGATTCCGCAACATAAAAATTATCCAGTTCCTCATCCCAGTCACATCCTTGATTTTCAACGAGTTCACGCACCTTTTCCTGAATGCCCTCATGCCTGAGCCACATCACGAAACGTGCTACAGGATACTGCTCCGGCAAACCGACGGACTTAAAAATCAGCCGGAGCAACGCAAGTCGCACACTTCCACTCGCTCCCGCGCCTAACGTCCCCGATACGGCATGAAGCCCGCCATGACGCCTGGCTTGCACATCCAGTTCGTGCAAACTGTCGCGAATCGCCTGCGGCAAATGTGCAATGCCTCGTGCCGTCGCACCATCTTCAAACGTCGTATCCACCCACAACGCACGTAACATTTTGACGAGGTGCGACTTTCCCGAACCATAAAAACCACTCACCCATACTGCCGGTTGCTGCGCCTGGTCGATATTCTTCAGGAATGTTTCAAGAATGTGCTCCATCCCCTTCTCGTACTGTCCATCGCAAACAAACGTCTCCAACTCGTACCGAAGCACGTCCATCGCCTGACGCGTGCGTTCGTCGTTCACATGCGCCACGCCTTCATTCACAAGTTTACGTCTGGATGGATCTTTCTGGTAAATGTCTCGATTCAGCATTGCAAACCTTCAATCACTATTGATGAGCATCCCCCCTTTTCCCTCCATCTTTGGGGGAGGGGAGAGGGGGTGGCTTGCGTCAGCAAGCCGGGGGTGAGAGGAGATATCAGGGATTTAGGAGGGGAGGTCTGTATCGCGGGCTATCTCGCTATCGCTCGATACGCCCTGCGGGCGCGGGCTATGACGCGTCCGCTTCATACGCCGCGCCTTCATTTGGCACAATATTACAGCTTATCTGCCGTGATGGGAACGGCCAAATAGTTCCATCCGTCATACCCATCCAAAAGCCGATAGTTGTTGTTCTCACAGCTTCCTGGGAAAAAAACAACCAGATGTCCAGCCACAAGGGGCGAAAACCGATCGACGACTTCACTTACCTTGAGCAGACCAAAGAGTGAACCCACGCCAAGCACAGAAACCACTCCGTGAGCCCTTTCCTCATGGGTTCGCAGGTAGTTCTCAAAGTCACTCACCAGATAATCCAGATACCTGGGCATGATCGTGGGAAGAAGCTGAGGCTTTTGAAAATAACTACGTGCGTATTTCTGCGACAATAACCATCTGCCAAACGAGTCCGTTAAGTCAAATAACGTCCATTCATGCCCAGTTTGTCGAGTCACAAGCGCAAACTCATCTATTCCAGCTCGCAAACGCCGCTCATCGCTTTCCTGATACACACAAAATATGACGCGTTGTGCAGCTGCCGCATCCTCACGCCAGGGAACAGAGATATACTTCTGATAGGATTGAACCAATTGCTCAATTTTGTTGCTCATTTTCAACCTCCAGCCCATCTGTCCACAACGGAAACTGCACATCATAAACATCCCCGATGTGCTTAAAATGAATCCAACCATACCCGGAAGCAATCTGTGCGAGTTCAATGCGACGTTCCATCGAACAATCGAGAATTCTGGCATACTCCGATTCAAAGAGCATGATCCCCCGCAAGCCCTGCAAATACCCGAGCAATAATGCATAAGTCAGACTTCCTGGCGTTGCACTGGCTTGTGTTCGGATTTTCTTTACCTTGCCACGCAAATGGCCGGATTTTGTCCAGCTTGCATTGATATTCTGTGCTGCTGATTTTAAAGTTGACTTGCTAAATCTGTCTGGGTTCTTTGTTTCAATATATTTTTCTAAAGATTCACGTGTAACTACTTCCCCAATTTGCTGATTAAGAATAAAAGACGACGTAGAACGAAACAAATCATCACGTGCATAAGCACACAGCAATGCCAATAATGGCTGTCCATCAATATCTCTTGCCCAAAGCCAACGCATCACACGAAAAATAAGGCACTGATAATCAAGAGAATAAAGCTCTGCAAGATGCTGATATGTGAGTTGACGCGTTCTATTGGAACGTTTGTTTAAACAATTCTTTTCTATAATATAACTTTGATATTCTTCTTTATTAGCACATTCTGAAACGGTATCAAACAATGTACAAAGATTATCAAACATGATTGTTCGCGAAACATGAACGCTGTTTCGTTTGCATGAAAAACCATATTTATACAAATTACTAACCATATCAAATATAATCTTTATGACTTCTATAATTATTTTTTACAAAAGCAATCAGTCTCCAAATGTGAAATTTCGTAAAGCGTTATCTTCCTCTATTACCAATTACTTGAGACAAAACGGCTATTGCTCCTCCAACAACTATAGTTCCTAATGTTCCCACAATACCTTTAATAATTCCGCCTTTTGAACCGGCATCATGACCTTTTTTAAAACCTTCATTAAGGCCTTTACTATGTCCGGTGTGAAATCCTTTACCGTAACTTGAATTTCCTCTTGGCATTTTCTCTAACTCCTTATAGCTCTTGTTCTTAGTTATAATTCTAATAGCCCGCCGTCCTCGCGTATTGCGCTTCGCGCAATAGC
>JAFZFY010000110.1 GCA_017555665.1 Pseudomonadota bacterium
CCCGTGCAGGGGCAGGCACCGCAGGGCGGCAGAGTGCCGCCGCCTTCGCCCAATTACCGCAGGCCGCCTTCGGTCTTTGAAGATGCCGTGAACGACAGGGGCGGCGCTGGCGCGCCGCAGATGGCACTCGCTTCACTCGCTGAACCGCGTCAGCCGTATCCCCAAGGCCCTCAGCCTATGGCACCTGTGGGGCCGCAGGCTTCCCCGCAGTATGGACAGCCGCCGCTTTACATCATCTTTGCCAATCAGAAATACACGGTCGACAAGGACAAGTATATCATCGGACGCTCGTCACAGCTCGCCGATCTCGTCATTCGCGATGCGAACATCTCCCGAAAACACTGCGCCGTGATCTACAAAAATGGCGCGTATTATATCAAGGATCTCGATTCCACGAACGGCATTGAGTTCAAAGGCAACCGGATCGATACGAAGCGCATTGAAGAAGGGGATGTGTTCAATATCTGTGAATTCAGCTTCCAGTTTACTTATCGCTGATCCGGCTGGCTCTTGTGGGATGGGCTGCGTTCAATGACCGCAGCTCATGGCTTTTATGCATCCCGGACGGTAACGCGTCCTCGCTGGGGACAGTGCCGCCGATGCTTTGCGTATCGGCGCGATTCTTGGGACGGGATATCCACAAGGATTTGACAGAGCTTTTATGACGGCCATGTTTCGACATGGCTTTTTTTGTCTTTGTTCGGGTGGCTGAGCGATGCTGACACGGCTGATGGGATGTGCTTAAAAGCAGAGGTGTCAAGCATTTGCGGCTGATATGCCGTGATGATCACGGATGTTTGGCTGGGCTTTTGGAGGGTGGAACATGGATACGATATCAGCAGAGTGTTTGGACGAACTGACTGCGGCTGAAGCTTTCGAGCTGGCGCTTGAACATGCGTTGCATCACGGCCCGGAGGCGGCTGAACAGCCTGAGACGGGCAAAAAAGGCTTTGAATGCCTGGTGCTCGACAAGTGCATGAATGCTCTGCCGTTTAAGCCGGACTATCAGGTGAAGTCCGATCTCGAGGCATTTTCGAGAGAAGTGCTGCACAGCGTGCGCGCTTTTTTTGTGAAGGGAGCCGGGACTTCGGAAATGGCTGGCACTGCGGGGATTATATCTGGCCTGATATCGAAAGTCTGCGAGCCTGTGGGTCTGGAAGCCTTGACGATGATTGCTGTTCAGATCACCGCAGCCCTTCATGGGCTGATGAAGAAGCATGCGCGTTACGAGCGGGCGCTTTACGTGATGGATGGCCTGGACGGTGTCGAACCGGCTGAGCTGGATCGGTTGAAAAAGCTGTTGCTCTGCCTTGAAGACTGCCGGGATGAAGCGCTTGAGCAGAAACGTGCCGGCGGTGAGATCCCGGTTGCGGGCATGCGTTTTGTGAGGCCATATCGCGATGAATTTCTGATATCTGGGCAGCAGGTCGTCGATATGCCGCAGCCGGTAGACGACATGGCGCCGGGCAGGCTGGTGTCTCAGGTCAATGCGGATCCGCGAGCGCTTCCGGCGTATATCGTGACCATCATGCATGCGCCGCTGACCTGGCTCAGAGCGTTTTTGACCGGGCTTGAGGGCATCGCGCGCCAGGCAGTCATGATGGCTTTTGAGCGTATCACGGGGGTGCCGCATGGAACGGATATGGCGGCGGCGGTTGATCTCGCGTGCCGTGATCGACAGGCATTTTTGAGCTGGCTTCGTTGCGCGCATGCGTCGAGCCGTGCCGGGCATCGCCGTGTGGATGTCGTTCTGGACGCGCTTCGCAGGCGTGAACTGGAGGATCCGGAATGGTATGCCGGCATGCTTCGGTATGCCTGGGATGAACCGGCAGCGGACGGCCTGGAGGCGTTGCCTGCAGGCATGGAGATATTCTGGCGCATGGAGGCGTGCCGTGCCTGCGGTCATGCTGAACGCGGCGTGATGCTGTTTTCGGAGGCTATGGCGCGTGGCGTGGAGTCGCCCGTGATCTGGTGGCTGCTCGCGGAATGCCATCTTGACTTGAAGCAGTTCGGGCAGGCGGAACATGCGCTTGAGCAGGCGGGGCGGCGCGGTTCCGGCGAGGCGTTGTGCGCCGTGACTGCGGCCTCTCGGTGGCAGGAAATGCTGTCTGGGAGCCGGTTTCGCTTGGGGCGCATGGCTCTGGATCAGGCGAAGCAGTCTAGGGTGCCTGAAAGCGCGTTGCTTGAACTCGCGATGACTTATGGCGAGGATGCGGTGGTTGCAGAAGCGGCGCTTTGTGCGTTTGACGGCGCGATCTGCGAGCCGCGAGTGATCTGCAGCATGCTTCAGGATCGCCGTGAGGCGCGCCGGATGTGGCTGGAATCACTCGTGCTGAGACATGATGAGGCGCGCATGGATGCGCTGTATGCGCTGAGCCGTGACCTGGAAAATGTGGGGGGATGCGAAGGCGAGGTGCGCTTGCTCGAAGCGGCGAGCCAGGTCTCGGATCCCTATTGCGCTGCCATGACGCTGAGGCGTGCGCTGGATGCGATGCGCCCGGAAGATCTGATGTACTGGGCTGCTGTAGATCTGTGGATCGATCTTGAGACGCGTCAGGGGGCATTCGATGAGGCCGTGATGGGCGTTTCTGAGGCATTCGCGCAGTCGCATCCGAGGGCGGCAAAAGCCTTGATGTTTTTGATTGCGCGCACGCCGAAAGCGGCCTTTGGGATGATCCGTGACCTCCTTGTGTCGAATATCGGCCTGGAGGCGACCAAAGACATCTTCGATCGGATCCGTCAGGGGAAACATGGGGAGTCCGCGCCTGCGGCGATGCACGCATGCTCGGTGGATGAGATGGCCGAAATGCTGCTGCCGCTTCCATGCGTCGTCTTGTTCCGGGAGGCGCGTTTGAATGCCGTGAGCCAGGCAGATCGGATGCGCGCGGAACGCCGGGAATGCGTGTTGCGGGCCAGGGGCATTGTCGGGAGCAAATACGAGCATGCGCCGGAACCGGCAGAATGGGAGCATCATCAGCAGGCACGTGCAAGCGATGCCTTTAAGGCATGATCCCCCTTTGGGGGCGCGTGTGTGATCGTCGAGGGGGTAGCGGCGTATGCGCGGAGCCTGAAGAGACGTGTCGTGACACGTCTCTGCAGTCGAGCACATAGCCGCGCAGGGGGAGTCTTCCCCCTGCCAGCGTAAAAAATATTAAATATGCGTATTTCATAATTGGAATGGTTAAGTGTACATATTTGCGTTTTGAAATATGTAATATGTGTATTTGGATGAATGTGTGTCTTTGTGTGCAGGTTGTAATATGTTGATTTTGTTGAATAAAAAATAATTGATATTTTGGCGTGGAGTTTTCTTATGGTCTGCCGCTGTCGATGCCAAGCATGGCATTTACCGCAAAGATCTGGAGGAACTCATGGAAAATACAAGATTTGAAAAAGAAGCGCTTTGCCACCGAGATGCTTTGTATGCGCATGCGCTTCGTCTGACGCGCAACGCGAAAGATGCAGAAGATCTGATGCAGGACACGTTGGTGCGGGCGTATAAAAACTTTGACAAGTTTGAATCGGGCACGAACTGCCGAGCCTGGCTTTGCCGTGTGATGACCAATGAGTATATCAGCCAGTATCGTCATTCGCACATGGAGCGAGAGGCGCTCGACCGCCGTGAAGAGCTTGACGAGAATCATCCCGACAGTCGTGAAGTGTCGTATGCGGATGAGGCGTATAGCGAGCGGAGCAGTGATTTTGGGGATGAAGTCACCTCGGCGCTCGGCCTTGTGCCTGAGGATTTTCGTGCGATCGTGGTGATGGCGGATCTGCAGGATCAGTCGTATCGCGAGATTTCCGAAAAGCTGTCAATCCCGGTCGGCACGGTGATGAGCCGTCTGTTCAGGGGGCGTGAGATTCTGAGGCGCAAGCTTCGCGATTATGCGGTCCAGCTTGGAATCGTGAGAGCAGACTGAATGTATCTGGGGGGTGGATATGACTGCACACAGGGAGTCTTTTGAGCGCGAGGTTCTGCCGCACGTGGAGACGCTCAATGCGCTTGCGATGAGATATACGCATAACGAGAGTGAGGCGGATGATCTCGTGCAAGACGTGCTGATGCGGGCATTCCGGAGTTTTGATTCCTTTGAGCCGGGGACGCGTTGTATTGCCTGGCTGAGTTGCATCATGCGGAACACGTTCATCAACCGTTATCGTGTTCAGAAGCGGGAGAAGGCGATGATGGAGGGGATCGTGGCTGAATGTTCGGGAAGTGTTGGCGAGTCAGCTTCGGCAGATAAGACGCTTGAGGCTGAGGATATGGCAAAAGTCGGCTATATGTATGCCTTTTCGGACGAGATGATGCGCGCGATGAACGGTCTTTCCGAGGAGTTTCGTGTGATTATCACGCTTGCGGATCTTCTCGATTTTTCATATCGGGAGATATCTGAGAAACTGAGGATCCCGATCGGCACGGTGATGAGCCGTCTGAGCCGCGCCCGGCAGACATTGCGAAAGAACCTGTCGGAATATGCCTTCGCATACGGCTATGAATCGCGTTGAGCCTGAAGGCGCACGCGTATTTGCCAGCCCCCTTTCGTCCTGTCGGACGTGGGGGCTTTGGTGTTTTTTGAGGGCGTGGGACGCGATGGATCGTGTGTGGCGGGGGCAATTCTGTTACTCGGTTCTGGCATCCCCCCTTTCATTTCCACGCTTGTAGAACATGGCTTGGGCTTATTTGTGTTTTTTCTGAGCTTCTGTGGCGGCATTGAGGATGGCTTGTGCCTCCTTATGGCCTGGCCTGACCTTGAGCGCGAGTTTTGCGGATCTTGCGGCACGCCCGTATTGCTGTATGTTCAGGGCGTATCTGGCATCGCACAGGTAACCGTTGAATGCATACAGGGAGGATATGCCTGTATAAGCCCTGTATCCGTGGAAGAGCGAGGGGATCTGTTCCTTGTACCATGACGCGCCTTTGACCGAGCCGTGATAGACGTAAGCATGGAGGCGCATGCGCCAGTATTCCGGATCGTTTTTGAGCGTGGGTTCGGCATCTTCATAGAGGTCGATAAGCTGTTCGTATTGCTTGTGTCTGCTCAGGGAGGCGGCTTTGAGCGTGAGGAGCTGCATGCTGACGGGCTGGTTGTCGAGGCTTTCGAGGAGTGCGTCGCAGGCTTCATCCATGTCGATATGGTGATAGAAGAGGCATGCTTGTGCGGCGTGTCTGACGGGATCTGCCGTTTGTGAATCTCTGAGGAGGACGGTGTGCGCGGTTTCGATGCGTTCTCGCTTGAGCAGTGCCTGAAGGAGCGATCGAAAAGCCGGATAGCTTTGAGGGATCACGATATGCGGTTCGGAGAGAGCGGCCATCTCGAACATGGCAGCCGAGATGAGTTTGGGGTCTTCGGCGGATGCCTGGAGGAAGAGTTTGGCGGCTTTATCTTGATCGCGTAGCGCCAGATAACATTTGGCGAGCCTGAGCGTGAACAAGGCATCGTGCGGCGCGAGTTTTGTGGCGGCTTCGAGCCATTTTTGAGCCAGTGTCCAAGCGGCGGAAGCGTCTTGCCAGGTGTTTGCCTGGCTGCCTTTTCGGATGTAGGCGCTGGCTACGGCTGAATAGATGGTCAGGTCGGCAGGTCTGTATGCAAGCGGCTTTTGGAGCGCATCCGAAAGGCCGTTTTGCAAGGTATCGGCATTTTTGAGAGCGTTCATGGCTTTTGTTTGCGCGCTCGCGGTCTGGCTGTTGATCGCGGCAGGGAGTGCGGTGAGAGCCATGATGCAGGCGACAGCGGCGAGCGCGGCGCCAGCCAGGTACTCGATCCGGTTGCGCTTGGATATCGGGGCGGTGTCGTGTTCAATTTTGCCGAAATTCCAGCGGTTGCGGCGCGCTTCCAGCGTGCCGCAGGCGATCCAGAAGATCAGCCCGACGGTCCAGTAGCGCAGATTGAAATCGAACAGGTTCTGTATGAGCAGTGCGAGGACGGCAGCCAGCAGGCCGATCATGCATTCGCGTTCGTCTTTGGCGCGTGCGTAGCCCTTGAGGTATAGGAAAATAGCGGCTGCGCCGAGTAACAGGCAGATCGCGCCCCAGAACCAGCCGTATTCCAGGAGGATCTCCCAGTATTCATTTTCCGCATGCTTGAAGGTTTTGGAAAAAGGGAACCCCTGATAGGCGGGATAGATATCGCCGAAAGCCGATCGCCCTGTTCCGGCGCGTCCCCAGTCGGCACCCATTTTGAGAAAGTCGCCATACATCTGGGTTTTGGAGAACGTGCCGGCTTTTTGCAGCGCGTCGCCGCTCGTGTCGTCCTCCGTGTAGTCGAACGCGATCGTCGTGTTTTCGAATTCGGTGCGGATCTCGCTGACTGTGGCTGCGGAGAGGCAGAGGACAGCGGCAAAGGCGATGGCAGAGCCGCAGCCGAGGAGGATGAGGTGTACCGGTTTGAGCTGCTTCCGGAAGGCGATCGTGAATACGGCGAAAAACGCCTGTCCGAGCCCCCAAGCGAGGATTGCGCCTCGACTTTTCAGCATGAAGACGAGCACGCTGAATGTGAGGTAGAGGATGAACCACAGCAGCTTGCGCGATACGGTATCTTTATGCCGTTTTGAGAGGCAGTTCCCGAGCGCGAAGATGGCCAGGAAGACGAACACGCCAGCCGCGTGGTTTGCATTCACGGGCGTTCCGATATGGAAGAGTGCGTGCGGCCCGGTCTGCCCGATAGAAAGGGGATAACCGGCGTATTTCAATGCGAACATGCCCGTGAGCGCGATACCCGCGAGTGCAAGCGAATGGGCGAGGATCGTCGTGTTCTTGCGTGTGGCGCCGAGCCTCAGGGCCGTGAGATAGAAGCCGAGATAGCCGATCAGTATCCAGAGCGCGTAGGATGTCGCCTCGCGCGATGCCGTGAGGTAGCCCCAGCTCCGGTCGATGCCGGCAAGCGCCCAGGTGTTTCGGTACAGCTCGGCGGCTTTCGGCGACAGCAGATCGAGCAAGCCGAGCGGCAGCGGGATGAGCGAACACGCCGTGAGCATGATCATGAGGATCAGCATCCACCCGAATGCCCCGAAGCCATGAAAGGGGGCGATATTCTTATAGGCAAAGCCGATCGGGGCAGACTGTGCCTTGATCTTAGGAAGTCCGAGCGTGAAGACGGTGACGGCCAGGATGACGGCGATTGCCGTGAGCGCGAGGGCTGTCGTGAGATGAACGCCGGCCGTGAGGCCCCAGATGATTCCGGCAAGGATCAGAAGCGCGCAGATGAAAGCGGTCATATCACTCCCCCATGATGGAGTCGCATCCGGCATGGAGCGGCCACAGCTGGTTGACGATATTGAGGTATGCGACTTGTTCGCCGTCAAAGATGTCGCAGTCGGAGGATGCGTTTTGCCTGAGTTCGAGTTTCATGGTGGAGACGGATTCGGCGCCGGGACTGGCGGCGCAGGAGAGGACAGTCTGCTGTGTAACCGTCTGTCCAGCGGAGAGGAAAGGCGGCATGAGGCCGGCATATCGCGCGGTGAGCCCGTGCGGATGGCGGATAAAGATCTGGAAACAGTCTGGCGTGAGCGGCTGTATGCGCTGCACGATGCCGGGAAGGATCGGGTAGACCGGCGTGCCGGCGGGGATTCGGAAATGCGTTTCAGCCTTGTGCGGTGCGGAAGCATAGAGGTTGGCATGGCTGACAGGCGGGACGACGATCTCGGTATCTTGGGAAAGGAGTTCCGAGATCCAGATCTGTGAGAGCGTTTCCATCTGTATGATCGGCGGCGCGATGTAATCGGTGAGCCTTCTTCCGGGCTGTTGCCGGATCGCCGAAAAGTCGTCGTGTTCGAGCCTCATGATGAATGCGTTGTAAGCGTCGAGGATGTCAACGGCTCTGACGGAGGGGTGCAGTATGAGCTTTGGCGGTCGCGCGTCGTGGTCGGCGAGCAGCCTGTGGAGTGAGGATGCGCACCAGGCGTTGCGGTGCGGCTGTGCGGGCATGGATGCGAGCGGGAGGAACCTGCCTTCTGAGAGCATGACATCGCCGCGTATCTGCGCGGCAAGCGCGCATGCCCATGCGTAAAGCGATGCCGCCGGGTCTGAGCCGCCGATGCGTTCGAGATTTTCTTGCGTGAGTATGACCAGGGGGATCTGTCCGCAGATGACGGCGGCATGCTGCCGGAACCGGACACACTGTGTCTGGGCGATGCGGGCGGGCACGATGCGGTCGAGCGCGGCGCACAGCGCGTCGATCTGAGGCCGGGTAAGGATCCGAAGATCGGATATCTCGCGGCTCGCGAAGAAGATCGAGTTAGATGCTTCCGAATAGAATGTCGCCGTGTCTTTCTGGCGGTTTTCGTCGCGTTCGTCCGTTCGTGTGTCGCTCGTGAGTTTTGGAAAAAAGAGCCGTGTGCCCGGCCTGAGCGCCTCCGGGTGCCTGATGTGCGGGTTTTGGCGCAGCACGAAGCGGTAATCGGCGAGCCCTTTGTAGGCGTTGTCCGTGAGCGTCGTGAGCCTGTCGCCGGGGCAGACGATGTAAGCGTGTCCCGGAGAGGGTTCCTGCGTGATGTTGTCGTCCTTGAACTGCAGGAGCGGTGTTTCCCAGGATTGATCTTCGGCATGAAGTCCGAGGTAACGCGTTTCGTCGTAGATACGTCCGTCAACGGTTCCTGCGCCCTGGAACACGGATTCGAGCCTGTTCTGCCAGTGTTCGGCGACATGTCCGTGCATTCTGGAGATGACGGAGTCGGCGAGCGTGAGGCATTTGTTCGTTTCGGGCGCGTCTGGATTGATGTTCGAGAGGATGCTGTCGGATGCGAGCGCGTGCAGGTCGAAGAGCATGGCAAAGCCGCGCAGCGAGCGTATGCCTGAGCTGATCGCGTGTTTTCTGGCGTTCGTGAAACGCTTTCCGGCGAGCAGGCTGACCTGCGTGTCGCGGGCAGCCGGTTCAGCCGCAAGATTTTGAAAGTGCGCGAGGAACTGCTGCGGAAACGTGAAAGTCTTGCGGGAAAGGATCGGGTCGTATCTGAGGACGAGCTGCGAGTGCAGGAAGGATTCGAGGCTTGCCTGTCCTTCCTGTATGGCGCGGATGAGCGGCTCCGCATCGTCGCTGAATGACCTGAAAAGCATGTCGTAAGGCGCGTCAGGATTCTTCCGGATGAGGTCGGTGAAGAACTGGAGCAGGGAGCCGTCATGGAGGCTCAATCCGAGGCCGTATTGTATATTTTCGTCGTTGTGGAGGCTGATGTTCCCGAACTGGTCCGCGCCAGCGATGCCGTCGAGAAATCGGTGCATGGCGAAGAGGTTGTGCGCGAGTTTTTCAAATTTTTCGGGCGTGCTGGCGTCGTCTTGGGCGGCATATCTTCGGGAAAGCGTCGCGAGCGCGCGAGCCGTCTCGTCGCCGGTGAGCTCCGCGAGCGTCTCAAGCGGCTTCGTGAGGCGCGGGATCAGCGTTTCTGCGCCGTCGGGTGACAGCCTGGCATCGCGGCATACGGCGCGTATGGCTTCGGTGCATGCGTGTATCTGGTCGTTTCCGCGCGCGCGTTCCGAGAGGTGCGCTTCGAGCGCGGCGGCCATATCTAAAAGTCTGTATATTTCTGGCAGGTGAAACAATGCAGTTTCCTGAAAAGAGTCGTGTGGCGTCTGTATGCTCAAGAACGAAGCCGGCTATCCGTTATAGCACAAAAAGCGCATTGTGCGCATGTAAAGGCGCAGGGGGATCTCGCCAGCGTGGGTCGCGGAATGCCGCATGGGCTTTGCGCGTTCCGTTTGCGGCGC
>JAFZFY010000111.1 GCA_017555665.1 Pseudomonadota bacterium
CCCTCTCCAGTTTGGAGAGGGAGCATACATGTTTGAGTCACCATAAGGTATTGTGATGCGTGTAGAACATTGCCTAAAAAGCGAGTGGCCTGTCGTGTGCTGCTCGCTTTTTTTATTTTAGCATGTCAGGTTGACATCTGGGCACGATGATTAGGGTGTGGTATGGCCCTGGCGTGTGCTGGGGCGTTATCTGTCCCCAACGGATCGGAGTTACTATGAAGATCACTGTATTTGACACGAAACCGCATGACCGACAATATCTCGAAAAGGAGAATGAGGCATACGGATATGAATTGAAATTCCTTGAAAGTCGGTTGACCCCAGATACGGCTCGTCTTGCCGCTGGTTCGGATGCGGTATGCGCCTTTGTGAATGATGATATCGGGGCGGCGACGATCGATGTGCTCGTTGAAGCGGGCGTAAAACTTATTGCAATGCGCTGTGCTGGTTTTAACAATGTCGATATGCGCCATGCTTATGGCAAGATCCATGTCGTTCGTGTCCCGAAATATTCGCCATACGCGATTGCAGAACATGCGATGGCGCTGCTCTTGACGCTCAATCGGAAGACGCATCGCGCCTATATTCGCACACGGGATCATAATTTTTCGCTGACGGGGCTTTTGGGATTCGATTTGCACGGCAAGACTGTTGGTGTCGTAGGCACAGGGCAGATCGGGCGATGTTTTATCAATATCTGCCGTGGGTTTGGGATGCATGTGCTCGCGTATGATCCTTATCCGGTTCCCAATGCCGATTATGAATATGTCGATCTTGAGACCTTGCTGCGTCATTCTGATGTGATCTCGTTGCATTGTCCGTTGACAGCAGAAACGAATCATCTTTTGAACAGCGAGACGATGAAACTTCTCAAGCCGGGTGTCGTGATCCTCAATACGTCTCGCGGGGCATTGATTGACTCCCAGGCTTTGATCGAGGCGCTCAAGTCATCGCGCGTGGGCGGTGCGGCGCTGGATGTTTATGAGGAAGAATCGGAGGTATTCTTTGAGGATTGGTCTGATCAGGTCATACAGGATGATCAGCTCGTGCGTCTGATCAGTTTTAATAATGTTATCATCACATCGCATCAGGCGTTCTTCACACGTGAAGCACTCGCTAAGATCGCCGAGGTCACGTTCCTCAATCTCAAGCAGTTCAACGCACATGAGGCGCTTGAAAACGAGATTTGCTACCGTTGCCCTGAATATGGAAAGGGATGCCATAAAGAAAAGGGAAAGCCGTGTTTTGTGATAAGAAATTAGAAAGAGTTTTGTTCAGACTGTGGATATGGATTTGATGTTTTCCCCCGCTTGCTATGACGGGCACTCGCATGTCATTCAGGTGTGGGGGGACTACCTAGCCGCCCTCCAAGAACCTGTTTAGTATTCATTTCTAGCACGCTGAAAGCGTGCCAGATACAGCCCGGGGGAAGTCCGAAGGGCGCAATCCGGGGCATGAAATATCCCAAAACAGCCCCCTGAAAGGGGGCTTGTAATATCAGATTACCTTCACGTCTGATAAATACTAAACAGGCTATAACTGCTGCCTACCATCGATTGCCTACTGCCTGTCCGCAAAGCCCTCCATACGTCAGATAAGTCTATGGGCTGAGCAGTAGCGGTGTGGGGGATGATTCAGCAGGTATTGCATAGATCGGGGATTGGGGGTATTTATCTTGTAAGTCTCTTGGGAAGGGAGGCATGGTTTGTTAAACTCATGATGGGGAATGAATCTGATGCATAAGTTGATGTGGATAGTTGTTGCGTGCTTTATGATGCTTTTTGTGAATTCAGCCTATAGCCAGGAAACGGATAGCCGGGGGAATGTGGTGCAGGATGCGGCAAAGATTCCCGAATACGCTTTGCGGCTGATTGCGGCTTACCCTGAACAACACTTGAGATTTGCTGATAATCACATCATATTTGAAGATGATACGGCTATGATTTATGATGATGGCAAACACAAAGATTTTGAACAGGCGCTTGATGATTCTGATATCGAAGATATGTTTTTAATGGAATATTCGAGAAGCGGTGAGCCTCAGTATTTGCAAGATGCAGGTCGCAGCAGATGCGAAAGCTTTTTCAAAAAAATGTATGGTAAAGATGCTAAATCAGTAAAGAAGAATCTTGTCAACGTTTTATGGTTTGGAGAAAATATTAAATTTACACGCATTAACGGCGCTGCGGATCAATTAAAGCAAGTCGCAGCGGAGATTCAGCAAGCTCATCCAGAATTGATACCATATATGAAATCATCTGGCACATTTGTTTGGCGCAAAGTGCGCGGTGCCAATCGCCAGAGCTCACATAGCTATGGGATTGCGATCGATATTGCGGTCAAACAGAGTGATTATTGGCGATGGGGTTATCCAAAAGCGCATGAGACAGATGAGATTTGCTATAAAAATAGAATTCCCATGGAGATCGTGAAAGTTTTTGAAAAGTATGGTTTTGTATGGGGTGGGCGATGGTATCATTATGACACGATGCATTTTGAATATCGCCCAGAAATCGTTTATCAAAAGGTTGAATCTCAAGTTACAGGTACCGATTATAACAATCGATAAATGTTAGGACCAGGGCAGTCATAGACCCATTCGGGCGTGACAAAGGGACATGATTCAAAGAGCTTTGCGTCATACCAAGGGCTGTCTGAATAAGGATTTGTCAGGACTTCGATCTGTTGCGCAGGGATATAGCTCTGCGCGAGCAGGAATTTTTTTTCACCGCGTTCATTTTCGACGACATCGAGGATGATAATGAGATGCCCGGTGCCGGCGATGGCATCCCCCGGTTGCATTTCAGCTACCGTGATCTTGGGGCTTTCTTTCATCACCGAGATGACGCCTGCGTACATAAATAGCATCTTTTGATAGCTCTTAAAGGTTTCCGCGCCCGAACTCGCTTTGGCGCTTTTGACCATCACGGTTTTTTTGCCGTCTCGTTTGACACGCCAGCCATCTCGCCATTTGGTCCAAGGGAGCGACATGCCATTGACGAAGTGATAATTGATTTTATCGAATTGTTTTGTCTGATATAAAAAGTCTGTGCGCAGGCGTTGGGCGGCATCTGAGCATTGTTGAAGATCGCGGTCACCGACGCTGATATCTAAAACACCGACATGGTGATCTTGACGTGCTTTGAGCTGACCGTTGAACAGATAGACCGGAGAGCCATCAGGCAGCATGGGGAGATTGCGCATGTAGGCGGTGTAGGGATCTTCGTAAGTTTTGCGCGTAAAGCCGGGAGGTGGTTGGAAACGCGTCTCTACGGTCATGCCGGATGGGTTCAGCCAGCTTGGTTTTGCGGTGTCCTGGGCATTGGCGTGTGGTGCATCATATAGGCAGGCAAGTCCGAGGAGCATGAGACATGATGCGAGAATGCGTAATACACGTTGGGAATACATGGCGACCTCCGTATGGTTGTAAACGTATCGCGCGGCGCGTATCGCAACGCGATAGCGCCGCTCGCGAGCCGTATGCGCCGTAGGCGCATAGGCGCGCCCAAAATGTAGAGACGTGTCGTGGAGACTGTGAAATAAGTGGCGTTTTGGGACAAAACGCCACTTTTTTCTAAGGTAATGTGGATCATTTCAATTGACGTAGCCTTGCTTCATTGCGAAAATCTGATGGGTTTGCCTTGAAGGAGG
>JAFZFY010000112.1 GCA_017555665.1 Pseudomonadota bacterium
AGCCCCTCCATATTGCACATTCGAGTATTTGCCATTCACATCTTGACCGACTATGCCACCGAACGTGATCGGTCCAAGATTCTCGCTGATCATATCCGAACGAGATGATACTTTTTCAAATATACAATCAGTGGCTGTATCAACAAGCACACCAGCAATCGACTTATTCGCTTCAAAATTTAATACAATATGAGAAAAGGATGTGAATTTCGCATGATTTGCCTGGCTGAACAATCCAGATGATACAAACCGTTGATTGATAATATCCCCATTTTTGTTAAATGTAATTGTCTTACCATTCGCATCAAAATCTCCAGTGAAGTTCTTGACAGGATCCCATTCCACCTTGTTTGTTCCATTGGAAATATCATCAAAATTAATATCTGACATTAAAATAAAGTTTGGATGCGCAACACCCTTATATTTTCCAGCATTCCATTTATCTCTGAATGTTGCAAATTCTTTAGCATCATTAATGGGATATGCGCACTTGCTTCCATCGCGGAAAACCAGATTTTTAGTCACAACCTGGTCACATCCGCAGCCATCTGCCGTAAGATGCGCAACAAACGGGTTATTGGGGCAGTCATCCACACAATTCTTAACGCCATCGCCATCGGTATCATTCAAATTCGCCCCCGAATCAGCCTTGCCACAACCACAGATCCCAGGCTCGGTCTTATTCGAATCATCGGGACAATAATCGATCTGTTTAGGCACACATTTCGTTTCGCCGGCGGGACAGGCATAGCCATCTTTGCAACTCTTGGTCATTGTTCTGCCGTAAACATCCGGCATATCCGGATCGCCCCAAATGCAATGCACCACACTATCCACACCATCGCAAGCATCGGGGTTCAGATCTGGCGTGCAGCTCACACACTCGCCAGTTTTAGGCGTAATCTCGGAATCACACCATCCGCTCGTACATCGTTTTTTCTCCCAAGAAAGCCCCTTGCATATTTCTCTTTCACCGCGAGGTGTACAGCGATAACTGCCGACTTCACATTCATTACATTTTGCTTTCGCGACATCACAACCGAATTCGCAGTACGTCGTAGATAGATATCCATCTACGCACTTAACAAGCTTACCGTCCACACACGAGACTTTACCGCCATTGTCATGGCACTGCACGCATTGCCCATTCTCGCAAACATTTCCATCCTGCTTGCAGTCTTGTTCCCTGAATGTATTCAGCTCGCAATACTTCCTAACTTCATTCTCTAAGCAGGAAGACGCATCCGTATTCTCACATTCGAACGGCATGCATGTCCTTTTTTCGGGATCACAATACTCATTCTCTTTACATTTCCCATCACAGGGGAAGACCTCACATTGGGCATGATCAGCGTCGCATGAACCTCGATCACAGACTTCTTGATATTCTATACCATCAATACAATATCTAAGCGTCTGTCCGTCGCAGATCGGTTTATCGAGAGAACAAGACATATCTACACAAGTGCCAGCAAGTTCATCACAGACTTGCCCCTCTTTACAAGGTTCAGCACAGCCAACGGATGATGCAGGACAAGCGGCAAGTTGTTCGGGAGAGCAATTCGCACCGCTGTCGCAATCACAAGAATTTGAAGTACAGTCTCCTGGCGCGCAGTTTAAGCCAGTGACACAATCACAGGATGGTGACGCGCAAGCCGCGAGTTGTTCAGGCGAGCAGTTCGTGCCGGTGGCGCAATCACAATCTGTTGGCGCTGGACACGCGACAAGATCTTCGGGCGAGCAGTTCGTGCCGGTGGCGCAATCACAATCTGTTGGCGCTGGACAAGCGGCAAGTTCTTCGGGCGAGCAGTTTGCGCCGGTAGCACAATCACAATCTGTTGGCGCTGGACACGCGGCAAGATCTTCGGGCGAGCAGTTCGTGCCGGTGGCGCAATCACATTTATCCCCGCTTCGCTCATCACCTCGGTCATCCTGACAGGCGAACAACAAGACACTTGTAACGACACAAAGACAATAAATCAGATGTTTAGACATAATAATGCCCCAGAAAAAAAATGAATTGGCTCATAAAACAACGATAAATACTAACAATTAGGCAAATACTTATCAACACTAAATAAAACGCGAGCCGTATGCGCGCAGGGTGAAGCCCGAGCACATCGGCGCGCGCCGAGGCCGTATCGAGCGAAGCGAGGTAGGCCGGAAATATATAAGAAGTCAGGATCAGAAATTCAATTTTGTGAAGGGGGAAGTCTCCCCCTCGCGTCTATGTGCTCGCCTGCGGCTGCGCGCATACGCCGCTACCCCCTCATGCGTTCCCAAAGCGTATTCGAGGATACAAAAAAAGCCGCCCAAAAGGCGGCTTAGAAAGCAAACAGCTGAATTATTCAGCGGTTGTGGCCTGGAATGCCGGAACAACGGCAGCAGGCATAGCTTTTTCAACGAGCTCGATCATGACCATCGGGGCATTGTCGCCGTGACGGTTTCCGAGTTTGATGATACGGGTATAACCGCCGGGGCGATTCGCATTACGCTTTGCAATATCACCAAAGAGCTTATTGAGAACGGAGTTATGATTCTTGGAATCGGCAACATCCGAGCGATCGACAGCGCGCTGATTGAGGCGGGAGGCAGCAATACGGCGAGCGTGCATATCACCGCGTTTCGCGAGCGTGATGAGTTTATCGACGACGGAGCGAAGTTCTTTAGCCTTAGGTTCGGTGGTCACGATGGCTTCATGATCGAGGAGCTGCGTGGCGAGGTTCTCGAACATGGCGCTGCGGTGTGCCGTGGGGCGGCTAAAATGACGACCAGATTTACGATGTCTCATAATGATTTCCTAACCATATAAGTTTGGATCGGATCCAAACAATATCATTTAGTTCAAACGGGAGGTTCCCAATTGTCAACAGACATTCCCAACGTGAGTCCCATGCGCTGCAAGATATCTTTGATTTCGCGGAGGCTCTTGCGTCCGAAATTCTTAGTTTTGAGCATATCAGCTTCAGTCTTCTGAACGAGTTCACCGATGAAGCGAATATTCGCATTTTGGAGACAGTTGGCAGAACGAACGGAGAGTTCGAGTTCATTGACGGAGCGATCGAGGAATTCATTAGAATTGACTTCGACGACTTCCTCAACAGTCTCAACAGGGACGATATCTTCATCAAAGTTGATGAAGATAGAGACCTGTTCTTTCAAGATTTTGGCAGCGAAAGCGACAGCATCTTCGGGGGCGACAGAGCCATCAGTCCAGACTTCAAGCGTGAGCTTATCATAGTCAGTGTGCTGGCCGACGCGAGCGTTCGTGACGGTATAATTGACGCGCTGAACGGGGGAGAACAGGGCATCAATGACGATGGTGCCGATGGGGAGATCGGGATCGCGCAGTTCATCGCAGCGGCGATAACCTTTACCGGTATCGACGCAGAGATCAGCCGCGAAATGCGCATCTTCGCCGAGGGTGCAGATGATATGATCGGGATTAAGGATCTCGACATTATTGGAATGTTCGATGTCGCTGGCATAGACATAGCCTGGACCGTCTTTTTCCACATGAAGCCAGACGGGCTCAGTGACATCGGATTTGATGAGAATTTCCTTGATATTGAGGATGATGACAGTGACATCTTCCTTAACATCAGGGAGGGACATAAATTCATGAAGGGCGCCGTCAATGCGGACTGCAGTAACAGCAGCGCCCTGCAAAGAACTTAGTAAGATACGACGCAGAGCATTGCCGAGCGTGTGTCCGTAACCTCTTTCGAGTGGTTCACATACAAAGCGACAATAATTTGCAGTCCGAGTTTCATGATCGATCTCAACGCCCTTAGGCTTGATGAGATCTGTCCAGTTTCGATGCATGCGTTCCTCCACATTCGAAAGGTGACATACAATAAAGCGCCGGAAAAGTGTGGATAACTCATCCGGCGTCACAACTCAATAACAGTTTAGACGCGACGACGTTTAGGCGGTCTGCATCCGTTATGAGGAATGGGAGTCACATCTCGAATCATCGTGACCTTGAGGCCAGCTGCCTGAAGGGCACGGAGGGCGGCTTCACGACCGGAGCCGGGACCTTTGGCATAGACGGCGACGGAGCGCATACCATGATCCATAGCCTTATGGGCGGCATCATCGGCAGCGACCTGCGCGGCGAACGGCGTGGATTTACGGGATCCCTTGAATCCCTTTGTACCGCTTGTGCACCAGGAAACGGCTTCGCCGTTATTGTCAGTGATGGTAATGATCGTGTTATTGAACGTAGAGCGGATATGAGCGACGCCGCTCTGAACATTCTTTTTGACGTGTTTCTTGGCAACGCGTCGAGTCGATTTTGAATCCTTTGCCACTGTCTTCCCTCTTATTCTAGTGCCTGTATTTCTGAAAATCAGATAGCGAGCAGGCTGTATTTATTACTTCTTTTTCTTAACGGCGAGTCTGCTCGGACCTTTACGGGTGCGGGCATTAGTCTTAGTACGCTGACCGCGAACGGGGAGACCGCGGCGATGACGGAGACCGCGATAGCAGCCGAGATCCATCAAGCGTTTAATGTTCATACGGACGAGGCGACGGAGGTCACCTTCGACCTGGTAATGAGCGTCGATCACATCACGGATCGCGCGGATCTCAGCTTCGGTGAGATCATCGCTGATGCGGTCATAAGGGATCTTCGCTGCGTCCAAAATATCTTTCGCGCGCGAGCGGCCAATGCCATAAATGCTCGTGAGAGCAATGTCCATATGTTTGCGTCGCGGCAAATCAATACCAGCAATACGTGCCATGCGGCTTCTCCTTCCTAAATTAGCCCTGACGTTGTTTGTGACGCGGATTTTCGCAAATCACGCGAACCACGCCGTGACGTCGAATCAGTTTACATTTATCACAAATTTTTTTAACTGACGGTCGAACCTTCATGTTCGCTCTCCTTAATATTAACAGAGTACAGCAAATTTTGCTGCAATCAAAACCGCGCCTTTTTAACAGAGACGCAGGAATGATTCAACAAAAAAAGCTAATTTCATGCATGCTTAGAATTCAAGCACCTGGCGGATCTTATCGAACACGTCATCCACGGCGAGTTCGCCGTCGATGGCGTGAAGGACACCCTGCCTGGAATAATAATCCACGAGCGGCTGAGTCTGGTTATGGTAGGCAACCAGCCTTTCGCGGACGACATCCTCTTTGTCATCCGAACGCTGCACGAGGTCAGCGCCGCACTTGTCACACTTGCCAGCCACTTTAGGAGGCATCGTTGTCAAGTGATAGACGCTTCCGCAGCTGCCGCAACTCAGTCTGCCGACAATACGAGAAACGAGCTTTTCGTCGGGGACATCGATGAGAATGACGGCATCGACGCACTGACCGCTTTCGCGGAGCGCTTCAGCCTGGCTAATCGTTCTCGGATAGCCGTCGAGAAGATATCCAGCCGTTTCCTTCGTGAGCCTTTCTGCAACGATGCCGTTGACGAGCTCATCGGGCACGAGCTGACCGTTAGAGATATAAGCATCAGCCTTCTTTCCGAGTTCCGTGCCTTCTTTTCTGGCAGCACGGAGCATATCTCCGGTTGAGATGTGGGGGATGCCCATCGCCTCAGTGAGACGTTTGGCCTGAGTCCCCTTGCCGCCACCCGGCGGCCCCATAAGTATGACTCGTTTCTTCATGATAACCTCAATTAAGCCCTGCTACGGAGACGCGGACGATTCGACGGGGTGTTGAAGCCCTCATAGTGACGGTTGGTCAGATGATCTTCGATCTGCCGTACCGTATCGAGCGCAACGCCGACCACGATGAGAAGCGCCGTGCCGCCAAAATAGAACTGGACTTGGAAACTGGCAACGAGAAGTTCAGGCAGGATACATACAAGCGAGATGTAGATCGCGCCGACAACCGTCACCCGGCTCAATGCCCGGTCAATATATTCCGCTGTTAGCTTGCCAGGCCTGATTCCCGGAATACTCGCCTGATTCTTCTTAAGATTATCGGCGACATCGACCGGATTGAAGACGACGGCGGTATAGAAGAAGCAGAAGAATACGATCAGCCCGACATAAAAGAGGATATGACGCCAGTCACCGGGCATCAGAGCAACATGCATGGACTGAAGGAATGGGACATCGGGGAAGATGCCCGCGAGTGTCGCGGGAAACATCAGAATCGAGCTGGCAAAAATGGGCGGAATGACGCCCGCTGTATTGAGCTTAAGAGGAAGGTAGGAGGCCTGATCCGAGAAAGAATCACGTCCGACCATCCTCTTGGCATGCTGAATTGGAATTCTGCGCTGGGCTTTTTCAAAGAAACAGATAAAAGCGATCGTGACGAGAACGATAGCCGAGAGCAGGATGACCTGGTACATCGACAGACCAACCGTTCCGGTGGTGTCGCCAAGCGCCTGTTCATAAAGCGTGTACAATGCATTCGGCAACCTTGCAACGATGCCCGCAAAGATGACGAGCGAAATACCGTTACCTATGCCACGGTCATTAATCTGTTCCCCCAGCCACATGATGAATACGGCACCGGTGGTCAGAGAGAGGATAGTCAACAGCTTAAATCCCAGCACGCTCCCCATCGTGACAAGGCCTGCAACTTCGCCTGTAGAACTCATGTTCTGCAGGTAAGTCGCCATAAAAGAGCCCTGAACGATCGAAATCCCGAGCGTCAGATAGCGAGTCCACTGATTGATTGCCCGACGCCCCGCCTCGCCTTCTTTCTGTTTGCGCTCGACAGCGGGAACGACCACGCCGAGGAGCTGAAAGATAATTGAGGTACTGATATAAGGCATGATGCCGAGTGCGAAGATCGACATCTGCTCGAGCGCGCCGCCAGAGAAGAAGTTGAAAAGACTCATCATTCCCTGGCTATCACCGCCGAACATGGAATTCATCTTGATGCGATCCACGCCCGGTGTCGTGACGAAGCAACCAATCCGATAAACCGCAAGAAGCGCAAGCGTAAAGAGAATACGCTTGCGCAACTCCGGGATTTTAAACATGTTTGAAAATCCGCTAGCCACCGCAAACCTCTATGCTGCCGCCTGCCTTTTCAATTTTTTCGCGAGCCGACGCGCTGACAGCATCGACGATAACGTTGAGTTTCACGTTAAGGTCGCCGCATCCGAGGATTTTCACGCCATCGACCTGACCGCGCACAAGACCTGCATTGCGGAGAGCGACGATGTCCACGGGATTTGTTTCGTCAAAACGGTTCAGATCTTCGACATTCACGATCGCGATATTTTTCGCGAAAATATTCTTGAAACCGCGTTTTGGCAAACGACGGCTCAAAGGCATCTGACCGCCTTCGAAACCGACGCGCGGCGAACCGCCTGAACGCGACTTCTGACCTTTCTGACCACGACCGGCAGTCTTACCCTGGCCGCTGCTTGTACCGCGACCCAGGCGTTTACGAGAATGCGTGCTCCCCGGAGCCGGCGAAAGATTGCTTAAATCGATCATTACAATACCTCAATGTCTGTTATACACTAGCCTTCGACCGGTGTAACCTTGACCATGTGTTCTACTCTTTTGATCATGCCGCGGACCACGGGCGTGTCCTCAAGGACGACACTGTGGTTGACCTTGCGCAGACCAAGATGCTTCAGGGTTTCGATCTGCGCATCAATGCGACAAATACCACTGCGCGTACGCGTAATTTTAATCTTGCTCATGATATGCTCCAGACGAAACTAGCCTTCGGTCTTGCCAAGTTTGGCGAGATAGCGCTCACGGCTGGCGAGTTTGCTCAGGCCATCCAATGTTGCACGAACGAGGTTATGGGGATTGGTTGAGCCGATCGCCTTTGAAAGGACGTTCTCCACACCGCAAGCCTCAAGGACTGCACGGACTGCACCACCGGCGATAACGCCAGTGCCTTTGCCGGCAGGACGAAGATAAACTTTCGACGCACCGTAATGGCCAACTACTTCGTGAGGAAGCGTGCCATCGACGATGGTCACTTTATTCATAAGTCGTTTTGCGCGTTCGGTGCCCTTGCTGATTGCTTCGGGCACTTCGTTTGCTTTGCCGTGCGCGCAACCGACGCTGCCCTTGCCATCACCAACAACGACGATCGCGCCGAAGCTGAAACGACGGCCGCCCTTGACGACCTTGGCAACACGGTTGATATATACGACCTTCTCAATCAGATCACTCTCAGGTATAACTCGAGCAGTTGTCACTCTCTTTCTCCTTCGTATTTACTGACTTCCATGAGAAGTCAGCCTATTCCTAGAAATTCAAACCACCTTCTCGAGCGCCTGCAGCAACTGCCTCAATGCGGCCATGATAGATAAAGCCATTACGATCGAACGCGACTTTATCGATGGACTTTTCCGCACAGAGCTTGGCTAATTCTTTTCCAAGAATATTGGCTTGCTCAACCGGTTTTTTACCAGCCACCAGCGCTTTCACTGAACTATTGAGCGTGCTGAGGGCGAGAACCGTCGTACCCGTGTTGTCATCGATCAGCTGGCAATACATATGATTATTGCTTCTGAACACGCAGAGACGGGGGCGTTCTGCAGTACCCTTCACTCTCAGACGGACAGATTTCTGGCGACGAAGGCGAAGTTCTTGTTTTTTCTTACAAATACAGCTCATTTGATTCCTCCCGTCAGATCTTACTTACCTGAAGTCTTGCCAGCCTTGCGCTGGATAACTTCATCAACATACTTAACACCCTTGCCTTTATAGGGCTCAGGCTTACGGAAAGAACGAATTTCGGCAGCGGTCTGTCCGATCAGCTCTTTGTCCGCGCTGCGGAGAGTGATCTTGTTGTCCTTTGAAACTTCCGCAGTGACACCATCAGGAAGCTCGAAGAGGATGGGATGGCTATAACCGAGGTTAAAAAGAATCTCACGCGCGTTTTTCATATCAGCGCGATAGCCGGTACCGATGATTTCAAGCTTCTTCTCATAGCCCGTGGAAACACCGACGACCATATTATGAAGGAGCGAACGATACAGACCGCTCTTGGCGCGGCCATCCGTATCAAGCTGCTTGAGCACGATGCTGGCATGTCCATTCTCGACCTTGACATCGACACAGTCACCAAAAGTGCGGCTCACGCTGCCTTTGGGACCCTTGACGCTCACAGACTTGCCTTCCACCTTGACTTCTACGCCAGCGGGAAGCGCAACAGGAGCTTTACCAATACGGGATTGTTTGAATTCAGTTTCCATATTCCAGCTCCTAGTAGACTGTGCAGATCAGCTCGCCGCCGAGACGTTTCTCGCGTGCCTCTTTACCGCTCATCACACCATGGGAGGTGCTGATGATGCAGAGCCCAAGACCGCCAAGCACTTCAGGAATCGCCTGATGCTTCACATAGACGCGGCGACCAGGCTTTGACTCACGCGTGATATTACGGATCACGGGAGCGTTATCGAAATACTTCAGAGAAATTTCAGCAACCGCGATCGGATCTTTCGTCACTGCGTAATCGGCGATAAAACCTTCATCCTTGAGGATGCGGAGGATTTCGCAACGAAAACGGGATGTCTTAACAGTAACTTTATCGTGTTTTGCTAATTGGGCATTACGAATTCGCGTCAGCAAATCCGCAATAGGATCAGTCATCATAATGTTATCTCTCCTATAGCTTACCAGCTGGCTTTCGTAACACCGGGAAGCTCACCCTTCAAAGCAAGCATTCGGAAACAAATACGGCAAAGACCAAACTTTCTCAGATATGCATGGGAACGACCACAGACAGAGCAGCGAGTGTAGCTGCGGACAGAGAACTTCTGTTTCTTCTGCTGTTTTTCAATCATTGCTTTACGAGCCACAGCGACCTCCTACTTCTTGAAAGGCATGCCGAGATACTTCAGCAAAGCACGCGCTTCGTCATCGGTTCTCGCGCTTGTCACGACACAGATGTTCAACCCGTACACTTTCTCGATCTTGTCGATCTGGATTTCCGGGAAGATGATGTGCTCTTTCACGCCGAGCGTGTAATTGCCCTTGCCGTCAAAGGCTTTGGCGCTAACGCCACGGAAGTCACGAACTCGCGGAAGCGCGATGTTCATAAGACGATCGAGGAACTCAAACATGCGGTCGCGACGAAGCGTGACCATGACGCCGATGGGCATACCCTGGCGAAGTTTGAATGACGCGATCGATTTCTTGGCTTTCGTCACAACAGGCTTCTGACCTGAAATGGCAGCGATTTCGTTGCAAACAACTTCAATGAGCTTGGCATTGCTGACAGCATCGCCAAGACCGACATTGAGAACTACTTTTTCCAAACGAGGAATTTCCATGGGATTGGAATAACCGAATTCCTTCTTCAAAGCCGGAACTGCCTCGTTGATATAGCGATCGTATAGCCGAGTCACTGACTCCTCCTGATATCAATACAGACTAGAAAATCTCGCCAGTCTTTACACAGTAACGAACTTTCTTAACGTGCTCAACGGCCCCGCCAAAGCTGTTCAATGCATCACGCTTAGAAGTATAGAGCTTGTCATCCTGCCCAACATAGCGCAGACAAACACGGACACCGCGTTTCAGCTTCTCGCTATACAGAGCAACATTGCTCACATGCACACTCGCTTCTTTGCTGATAATACCTGCTTCCTGTCCAAGCCCGTTCGCCTTGCGATGGACCTTGACAATATTGCGACCCTCGACAAACACGCGGTCACTTTTGGTATCAACGCGCAAAACACTTCCTTGCATGCCCCGCTCTTTACCCGAAAGAATGATGACAACATCACCTTTTTTGATCTTCATATCATACCTCGTATTAAAGAACTTCTGGAGCAAGAGAGATGATCTTAACATAGCCCTTCGCGCGCAGCTCACGGGCGACCGGCCCAAAAATACGCGTACCGATGGGGTTCTTCTGCGCATCGATCAGAACGGCTGCATTGCCGTCGAAACGAATATAGCTCCCATCCTTGCGCGCAATTTCCTTGGCCGTACGGACGATAACTGCGTGATGGACATCACCTTTCTTGACCTTCGAGTTGGGGATGGCTTCTTTGACCGACACGACAATGATATCGCCGATACCGGCATACTTACGCTTCGAGCCACCGACAACTTTTATACACTGAACTTTTTTGGCTCCCGAGTTATCGCCAACTGAGAGCACTGACTGCATCTGAATCACGGCTATTTCCCCTTAATCAGAATACTCTGGATTATAAAACAGGCGCACGGCGGATAATTTCTTTTAAACGCCAGCACTTATTCTTAGAGATCGGTCGCGTTTCTTCGATCATTACATGGTCACCAATCTTCGCGGTATTCTCGCTGTCCTGGGCCATGTAGCGCGAACGACTTTTGACAAACTTCTTATAAACCGGATGAAGTACGCGGCGTTCCACAACGACAACGATTGTCTTTTCCATTTTGTCGCTGACAACGGTTCCCACGCGAGTCTTGCGGTTTCCACATTTTTTGCTTTCCATTTCTTATCCTCTCAACTCGCGTTCGCGAATAACGGTATTCAGTCTCGCAATATCCTTGCGAAGTTTTACCATATCGGAAACTTTGTCAAGCTGACCGGTTGCCTGGCGCATTTTCAGCCGGAAATACTCTTTACGGCTGCTGTCAAGCATATCTTTCAGTTCTGCCTGGCTCTTTTCGCTCAATTCAGCTGCTTTCATTAGATTTGCTCCCGACAAACAAACTTTGTCTTCAAAGGCAATTTATTCGACGCAAGACGGAATGCTTCGCGAGCAACTTCTTCTGTCACACCTTCCATCTCGTAAAGAACACGACCGGGCTTAACGATCGCAACCCAATATTCGGGATTGCCTTTACCTTTACCCATACGTGCCTCAGCCGGATGCTGCGTGACAGGATGGTCAGGGAAAATGCGAATCCAGATATTACCACCACGTTTCGCATAACGCGTCATCGCAACACGAGCCGCCTCGATCTGACGAGCGGTAATTCTCGCGGGCTCAGTCGCCATCAGCGCAAAATCGCCAAAGCTCACATCGGAACCACGATACGCAACGCCGCGCATCGTTCCTTTCTGAACTTTTCTCCATTTAACTTTCTTCGGACTTAACATCGTGTGCTCCTGCGAATGATGAATCACCCGCTATTATCGATTCATGATCAGGCACTGCTTAGGCATATTTTTATGCCTCAACCGTCGCGCACACATACACCTACTCTGGTGACTTGTCAAAGCATAAAAACACTATTCGCGACAAAAAGCAGTGCCTGCTATTAATTAAGCATTCACTCTCAGCGGATCGCCAAGGATTTCGCCCTTGAAAATCCACACTTTGATACCAATGATGCCGTAGGCAGTCTTCGCCTCAGCAAATCCGTAGTCGATGTCGGCACGGAGCGTGTGAAGAGGCACACGACCCTCACGATACCATTCCGTCCTGCTCATCTCAGCACCGCCGAGACGACCGGCGCAATTGACGCGGATACCTTTCGCGCCAAGCTTGAGCGCCGTCTGGACACTCTTCTTCATCGCACGGCGGAAACTCACACGATGCTCAAGATTGCGAGCAACGCCTTCAGCAACCAGCTGAGCGTCCATCTCTGCCTTGCGAAGCTCCTGGATGTTCAGGAACACTTCACTGTTGCTCATCTTGCGAAGCTTCTCTTTCAGACCCTCAACCGACTGACCTTTCTTGCCAATGATAATGCCAGGCTTCGCGGTGTAGACGCTCACCTTCACTTTGTTCGCGGCGCGCTCGATCTCGATGCGGTTGATACCGGTTTCACGGTATTCATCCTTGATGAATTTCTTGATGCGAAGGTCTTCTTTCAACCATTTCGCATAATTGCCTTCTTCATACCATTTCGACGACCAGGTTCGGATCACACCAATGCGGAGACCTGTCGGATTACTCTTTTGACCCAAGGGAACCTCCTAACTACTTTTCAGCAGCGCTCAATTTGGCGCCACGAACATTATCAAGTTCAATATGGATATGGCATGTGCGCTTGCGAATACGCGTCGCACGGCCCTGCGCACGCGGCATATAACGACGGAGCGTCGGCCCCTCGTTCACCCATGCACGCGCAACTTTCAGGTTGTCCAGATCCGCCTGACCGTCGGCTGAAATATTGTGTATCGCCGATTCAATCAATTTTTCAATAATCACTGCACCGCGCTTATCGGTGAAGCGAAGGATGCTCAAAGCGTCGTAAACCCGGCTGCCACGAATCATGTCAACAATGATTCTAGCCTTGCGGGGCGCCAGACGCACGCTCATCGCGCTCACGCGATTCGCGCTGTGATGTTCATTCTTCAATGAAGGCTTGCCCATCTGATTACTCCATTACGTCCGGCGCAAGAATTACTTCTTGGCGACCTTGCGATCTGCCGCGTGTCCGCGGAAGGTACGTGTCATTGAAAATTCTCCGAGTTTGTGTCCCACCATGTTTTCTGTCACGAAAACAGGGATAAAACTCTTGCCATTATGAACCGCAAACGTCATGCCCACCATTTCCGGCAGGATCATGCTGCGGCGTGACCAAGTCTTGATGACCTTCTTGGATGCCCCTTCATTGGCCTCGACTTTTGCGGCAAGGTGTGCATCAATGAAAGGACCTTTTTTAATAGATCGTGGCATTGAATAGTCTCCTCAACTATTTGCTGCGTCGTTTGACGATGAATTTGCTACTGACTTTATTATGACGCGTCTTCTTGCCCTTGGTCGGGATACCCCAAGGCGTGACCGGATGGCGACCGCCACTCGTGCGCCCTTCGCCACCGCCGTGCGGATGGTCGACCGGGTTCATTACAACACCACGAACAGAAGGACGAATACCAAGCCAACGGCTGCGGCCAGCTTTCCCGAGGGAAACGTTGGCGTGATCGCTCAGACCAACTCGACCGATCGTAGCGCGGCATTCAACATGAATCTTGCGGAGTTCGCCGGACGGCATGCGGATAAGCGCATAGTTGCCTTCACGAGCCATCAGCTGCGCGGCCACGCCGGCGCTGCGGACAAGCTGGCCACCTTTGCCGGGGCGCATCTCAACATTATGGATCTCCGTGCCGAGCGGAATGTATTTCAGCTTCAGGCAGTTGCCGACCTTGATGTCCGCATGCGCGCTCGAAACAACTTCGAGTCCGACTTCAAGACCTTCCGGAGCGAGAATATAACGTTTTTCGCCGTCAGCATAGCAGATCAGCGCAATACGGCATGTACGGTTCGGATCGTACTCGATCGAAACGACACGACCGGGAATGCCGATCTTGTTGCGACGGAAGTCAATCAGACGATAACGACGCTTGTGACCACCGCCATGATGACGGCACGTAATGCGTCCGAGATTGTTACGTCCACCCTTCTTCGACAGTTTCACCACGAGCTTGCGCTCGGGGGAAGCTGATGTGACATCTTCGCGGCTGAGAACCGTCATAAAACGACGGCTAGCCGATGTCGGTTTAAAACTCTTAAGCGCCATTTTTCACCTTCCAAATGCTTAATCGTTAGACCTAGGCTTCTGCCGTTTCTGCGGCTTCGTCAACCTTGTCAAAGAAGTCAATCTTCTGACCTTCGGCCAGCGTCACGACCGCTTTCTTCCACTTGCCAACATGACCCATGTGACGGCCAAAGCGCTTGTCTTTGCCCGGCATGATCATCGTGTTCACGGAATCAACCTTGACGTTAAAGAGCGTGCTCACCGCCTCGGTGATTTCCTGTTTGTTGGCCTTCAGATCCACAACGAAAACATACTGATTGCCGAATCTGCGGCAAAGCGTTGATTTCTCGTTGATGATCGGACGACGGATAACATCTTCTATGCGCTTCATCCCTTCAACCTCGCTTCAAGTTTTTTCAGGCTATCCTGCGTCACAACAACACCGCCATAGTGCAGAACATCATAAACGTTCACGCCTTCGGGACGAAGATACTTGTAGTTCTGGAGATTGCGGACGCTCAGGCGAAGATTCTCGTTGTTAAGCGTTGTATATTCCATCTCTCCATTCTTGCAGTCAACGACGAGCGCACGGTCAATGTTGAGCGTGTTCAGCGTGTTGACGACACTCTTTGTCTTGATCTCGGACAGATCGAAGTTATCGACGACCTTGATCTTGCCTTCGCAGACGACCATGCTCAGGACGCTGCGCAGCGCCGCGCGGCATTTCTTCTTGTTCAAAGAATAGCTGTAGTCGCGGTTGCGTTTCGCAAATGCCCAGCCACCGCCGACCATATGCGGCGAACGGCTCGTGCCCTGGCGAGCATTGCCTGTTCCCTTCTGTTTGAACGGCTTCTTGCCACCACCGCTCACTTCAGATCTCGTTTTGCCCTTATGAGTTCCACGGCGACGATTCGCCAGCTGCATTTTTACCACTTCGTGGAAAAGATGCGGCCGTACCTCTGCACCGAAAACCTCATCAGACACTTCCACCTCACCGATCTTTTCGTTGGTCAGGTTGTATAAGTCCAATTTCATCTCGATTCTCCGTTACCTTTCGCAGCTCTACCTAAATTTTCTGCGTTTCCATTACTAGTCGCGAAGGCGAATCTTGATATCCACGCCTGCCGACAAATCCAGTTTCATCAAAGCATCCACAGTCTGCTCGTTCGTCTCAATGTCAATAAGACGCTTGTGCGTACGAATCTCAAACTGCTCACGACTCTTCTTGTTGACGTGCGGGCTTCGCAAAACAGTGAATCTGCTGACCGACGTGGGAAGAGGTATCGGCCCCGCAATCTTCGCACCTGTTCGCTGTGCTGCACTAATGATTTCCTGAACCGAAGCGTCCAACAGCCTGTGGTCGTACGCTTTCAGTTTAATGCGAATTCTGTCGCCCATTTTAGGCTCTCCTATCAATTGTTTCCCTGAATTCTTATGAATTCGACTTGGCACCAAACTTTTCCACAAGACTCTCCGACAACGCTGCCGGAAGCGCCTCGTAGCACTTAAACTGCATCGTATAACTTGCACGGCCCTGCGTCGCTGATCTTAACACCGTCGCATAGCCGAACATCTCTGACAAAGGCACTGCAGCGCGTATCGCCTGCACGCCCTTTCTCGGTTCCAGATCCTGGATACGCCCTCGGCGACTGTTCAGATCGCCAATGACGTCGCCTGTATACTCCTCTGGAGTAATAACCTCAACATCAAAAACAGGTTCTAGGAGCTGCGCCCCACATTTTTTGCACCCGTCCTTGAATGCCATCGAACCAGCCACCTGGAATGCCATCTCGCTTGAGTCGACTTCATGATACGACCCATCGATCAGCTCCACATGAACATCAACCACCGGATATCCGGCGAGCACGCCCGTCTCAGTCGCACTCCTGACGCCTTTCTCCACTGCCGGCCAGTAGTCCCTCGGAACCACGCCGCCAACGATCTTCGACTCAAAAGTAATGCCCTGGCCGGGCTCATTCGGACGAAGCACAAGCTTGACATGTCCATACTGGCCTCGCCCGCCTGACTGACGGACGAACCTGCATTCGCTCTCCCCGGTCCGCGTGATCGTTTCACGATATGCGACCTGAGGACGACCAATTTTCGCATTGACACCAAATTCGCGCTTGAGACGCGATGCAATGATGTCCAGATGAAGCTCGCCCATGCCCCCGATCACCGTCTGTCCGGTCTCGTTGTCCGTGCTGACCTTGAACGATGGATCCTCGGCCGCAAGCTTCTGAAGCGCGATTCCAAGACGATTCACATCGTCCTGCGTGTCAGGCTCGATCGACATGTTGATCACGGGATCCGGGAACGACATTGACTCAAGAACAACATCCATCCCTTCGTCGCATAGCGTGTCACCCGTCACCGTGTTCTTTAAACCAAGAACCGCCACGATCTCGCCTGCATAGGCTTCCGTAATGTCTTCTCGTTTATTGGCATGCATCCTTAGAAGACGTCCGACACGTTCCCTGCGATGCTTGTTCGTGTTGAATACGCTGGCCCCGGAAACAAGTTTCCCGGAATATATACGGACAAACGTAAGCTGACCCACATAAGGATCTGACATGAGCTTGAAGGCGAGGCCAGCAAACTGGCCATTATCGGAGACCTTCAGCTCGTACTTTTCGTCCTCTCGCACATCACCTTCATCGCGCTCCTGGCGAGCAAACGCCTCATAGGGCGCCACCATCGGACCGCTGATGTCCACCGGGCTCGGAAGGTAATCCACAACGCCGTCGAGCAGCCTCTGCACACCCTTGTTCTTGAACGCTGAACCGCAGAAGACAGGCACAAGACCCATGCTCACGCAGCCCTTTCTGAGCGCCGCGCGGATCTGGTCCGCACTCACCTCATCGCCATTCAAATAGGCTTCCATCAGACTTTCATCAAAATCAGATGCCTTGACGATAAGCGTCTCACGATATTCCTCGATCTCGTCCACGAGGTCAGCCGGGATCTCTCCAGGCTCCGTGTCCATCGTGTCCTTGTTGAAGTATAACGCGCGGTTCTCCAACAGATCGATCACGCCCTCAAACTTGTCCTCCGAACCGATCGGAAGCTGAACCGCCACAGGATTCGCGTGCAGACGGTGCTCCATCTGCGACAAAACCTGCTTGAAATCCGCTCCCACACGGTCCATCTTGTTCACAAAGGCTATACGCGGAACATGATACTTGTCAGCCTGACGCCAGACCGTCTCGCTCTGCGGCTGAACACCGCCCACCGCGCAGAATACCGCCACAGCACCGTCTAGCACGCGAAGACACCGCTCCACTTCGATCGTAAAATCAACATGGCCCGGCGTATCAATGATATTGATACGGTGATTCACGCCCTCGCGCTTCCAGTAGCAGACCGTCGCCGCACTCGTGATCGTAATGCCGCGCTCCTGCTCCTCCGCCATCCAGTCCATCGTCGCTGCGCCGTCATGCACTTCACCGATACGGTGCGTCCGACCGGTAAAATACAGAATCCTCTCTGACGTCGTCGTCTTTCCTGCATCAATGTGCGCCATGATCCCTATATTGCGCACATGACCTAACTCTACATCTCGTCCCACGTTAATGCTCTCACAAAACCAAAGCACGCACTCAGCCAACACAGAAGCGTGCAAGACACCAATAAATGAACTACGGAATCACGGCTGAGTACTACCAGCGATAGTGCGCAAAAGCCTTGTTCGCTTCTGCCATGCGGTGCGTGTCCTCTTTCTTCTTGATCGTCGTGCCCTTGTTGTTATAGGCATCAAGAAGCTCGGCAGCAAAACGCTCCACCATCGATTTCTCCGGACGCTTGCGCGCATTGCCGATCAGCCAGCGGAACGCCAGCGCCGTGCGACGGTCTGCGCGGATCTCTACCGGAACCTGGTACGTCGAACCACCCACGCGGCGGCTCTTCACTTCCACTGTCGGACGCGCATTGTCTACGGCCTTCTTGAACACTTCAAGACTGCTGTCCTCGCCGCCTTTCGTCCGCGCGCCAAGAAGATCGAGCGTGCCATACATAATGGCTTCTGCCGTGCTCTTCTTGCCGTCATACATAAGACTGTTGATACATTTCGCGACCAGCCGGTCATGATACTGAGGATCGGGCAGAATATCGCGTTTCTCGACTTCACGTCGTCTTGGCATGGTTTATCTCCTCTCTTATTTAGGACGCTTCGCGCCGTATTTCGAACGTCCGGCACGGCGGGCATTCACGCCCATCGAATCCAGCGTACCGCGGATGATGTGGTAACGCACACCAGGAAGGTCCTTCACACGGCCGCCACGAATCAGAACAACACTATGTTCCTGAAGATTGTGGCCTTCACCAGGAATATAGCTCGATACTTCCATCCCGCTCGTCAGACGAACACGGGCTACTTTACGAAGCGCCGAGTTCGGCTTCTTCGGTGTCGTTGTACTCACACGGACGCAGACGCCGCGGCGCTGCGGACAGCTCTTCAATGCCGGCGAGTTCGTCTTGCACGTCTTCCGCTCGCGGCCTTTCCTTACCAGCTGATTGATTGTCGGCATTTTATCTCCTCTTTTCTCTTAATGCCTGCAGACCCGAAAACAATTTCCAGGCCAGAATAAAACCATAGTAGTATATTGATGAATTTTCATTTGTCAAGCAATTCGCTTAACAAACATACTTATCACCCTTTGTGTGCCTTGCGGCGACCTTCAGCTTTTCTCTGCCTCTTATGCCCCTTCCTTGGCCTCTTCTCGGGACGGCGTCCATCCCGGAATCCACAAATTGGCGAGCGTCTCTAACATTTTCTGCCAATCTCGGCAATATTTTTTGCTTCTCGCTCGCTTATTCCCGTCTCACCATGCCCTTGCACACGACCCTGAGTGCCACGTACACACGCCCGCAAATCCTCGAAATTCACGGCAACACACGAACGCGCATCTGGCGTACATACGCCCGTAAATCCTCGAAATGCTCGGCAACACACGAACGCGCATCTGGCGTACACACGCCCGTAAATCCTCGAAATGCTCGGCAACACACGAACGCGCATCTGGCGTACACACGCCCGTAAATCCTCGAAATGCTCGGCAACACATGAACGCGCATCTGGCGTACACTCGCCCGTAAATCCTCGAAATGCTCGGCAACACACGAACGCGCATCTGGCGTACACACGCCCGTCAATCCTCGAAATTCACGGCAACACACGAACGCGCATCCGGCGTACACACGCCCGTAAATCCTCGAAATGCTCGGCAGGCCGGATGCGATTATGCCGCGTATGGCAAAGCCATAGCGGCATCGCACGGCCGTATTGCGAAGCAATAGGACGTGCCGCCGAGCGTAGCGCGCAAGCGCAAGCGAGGCCCCCCAAATCACTTATCTTTCGTAAAACTCAGGCTCATCGTCGCACCCTTCCCCACATAGATGTCGCGCGATTTCGAGAACGTCCGCGTGTCAAAGAAATACACACGGACCGTGTGTGATCCCGTCGCAAGCTCATGCTTTTTCAACGGCGTCTTCGATGCCACGAGCTTGCCGTCGATGTATATCTGAGCCTCCGATTCCGCCGTGACTGTCAAAAATCCGGTCGCCGCTGGATCCTTCTTGTTGTCGTTCTTGTTCCCGTTGCCGCTCTTGTTCTTCACGCCACCGAGATCCACATACAGCATCAGCGTTTCTCCGGGGTTCACGCTCAGGCGGTACTTTTTCTCGGCCCCCGACGCATTCGAGACCGTCACGTCATGAAGCACATTCGATGTCACCTCGATGCCCATATCCGACAGATATGCCGGATATTCCGCGCCGTCGACGACGATCTTGTGCGAGCTGAAATTCGCCTGAATAAAAATTCGCCCCATCGCGCGGTCAGGCTTCGTCCGAACCGCAGGAAGATCCGGCGATGTCACCTCTACAGGCTCCGCAAATGCCGCTGACGCAAGCATCAGCGGAACGGCAATCGCAAGCGATGATATCAATTTTTTCATGGTAACCCCCTTTCAGACCGGCCCGGAAATCGGGCATCGCGTCCGAATTGCCAGATTCAAGCCACACCCACAAGCTATTTCGCGTTCTCGAGCGACGCGTGGATGAAGCTCGCGAACAGCGGATGCGCCGCCGTCGGCTTCGACTGGTATTCCGGATGGAACTGCGTGCACACGAACCACGGATGATCCTTCAGCTCGAAGATCTCCACGAGCTGGTCATCCGGCGAGGTTCCGCTGAACACGACACCGGCCTCCTCGAGCGCGCCGCGAAGTGCATTGTTCACCTCATAACGGTGGCGATGACGCTCGCTGATCTCGCGCTTGCCGTAGATCTCGCGCACCCGCGACCCGTCCGCAAGCTTGCACGGATAGGCACCAAGGCGCATCGTCCCGCCCTTGTCGGTCACTTCTGCCTGCGATGCCATCAGATGAATCACCGGATGCGTCGAATCCGGCACAAATTCGGACGAATTCGCATCTGTCCAGCCGCACACGTCGCGCGCGTACTCGACGAGCGCCATCTGCATGCCGAGGCAGATACCGAACAGCGGCACGCGGTTCAAGCGCGCATAACGCACCGCGCGGATCTTTCCTTCCGTGCCGCGAACGCCAAACCCGCCCGGCACAAGGATCCCGTCCATCGGTTCAAGCACCTCGGCGAGTTCAGCCTCGCTCAGCGATTCAAGCTCTTCGCTGTCGATATAGCTCAGGTTCACCTTGCAGTCGTTCGCATAGCCGCCGTGATTCAGCGCCTCGATCAGGCTCTTGTAAGACTCGTGAAGCTTCACGTATTTGCCCACCAGCGCGATATTTACCGTCTTCGCAGGGTGCCGTATGATCTCGCAGATATCCTCCCAAGCCTTGATATCCGGCTCCTTCGTCCAGATATTCAGCAGCTCGCAGATCTTCCCGTCTAGGTTCTGGCTGCGGAAATACGACGGCATCATGTAGATGCTTTCCACGTCGCGCGCGCCAAAAATGCAGTCCTCCTCGACATTGCAGAACAGCGCCAGCTTGCGGCGGATATCCATCGGCAGGTCGCGCTCGCCACGGCACAGCAGGATGTCGGGCTGGATACCGATCTCGCGAAGCGCCGCCACACTGTGCTGCGAAGGCTTCGTCTTCATCTCGTCCGCCGTCTTGATATACGGCACCAGCGTCACGTGAATGTTGATCACGTCGCCGCGATTCTGCTTGCCACGGAACTGCCGGATCGCCTCCAAAAACGGCAACGACTCGATATCGCCCACCGTGCCGCCCGTCTCGATGATCGCCACGTCGCAGTTCTGCGCGCCCTCGCGGAACACGAGCTGAATCTCATCCGTAATATGCGGAATCACCTGCACCGTGCCGCCCAGATAATCGCCGCGCCGTTCCTTCGTGATCACGCGATAATAGATCCGGCCTGCCGTGCAGTTGTTCACCTGCCGCGTCTGCGTGTGCGTAAAACGCTCGTAATGCCCGAGATCCATATCCGTCTCCGCGCCGTCCTCCGTCACATACACCTCGCCGTGCTGCAGCGGATTCATCGTCCCTGGATCGACGTTGATATACGGATCGAGCTTCAGAAAATTGACCCTCAGACCACGCGACTCGAGCAAAGCCCCGATCGCGGCCGCCGAAATGCCCTTTCCAAGCGAGCTGATCACACCACCTGTCACAAATATGAATTTGGTCGAACGCGCCATTTGTTCTCCTATCGTTTGTTTTTTTTCGGGACGGGGGGACGCCCCCCGCGCGGCTATTGCCTGCGGCAATACGCCGCTCCCCCCGGTTATACATCCATTCGACGTATGCGCTGAGTTCTGTTATATTCGCGCCGCTTCCGGCTGTCAGGAGCGACTTGCACACGAATCAGACAGACCGCCCACGGTGATTTACCCCCTCTGTATCGATTATGCAAAACTTTCGGTTCTTCATCCTTCCAATTTTCATCGCGATATGCGTGGCAACCGCCGGCATCGCATTCGCGCAATCCGCGATTTTTGTGCCTGCGGACGGCATACACGCCGGCGAGCCGTCACCAAACGACGCAGCAAATCTCAAGCAGGACGACATCGCCAGATTCGTGCAGCTCCAGATCGACCTCTACCGTGTTGTCATGACCTTCGACGCGCGCGCCAAACAAGTCGAAAAGGCCATCCGACCATTCGAAGAAGCCGAACTCCTGCGCATGGAACAGCAGGCACTCGCGGGCAAAGATGCTGAGCAGATTCCCAGAACGCCCGAAAACGCCGCGCGATACAGCCTGCTCGTCAGCGAGCCCACGCTCTGCAAGGAACTCGACGAATCGCTCCGCCGTTATATCGAGAAAAATACGCCGGCACTCGAGGCTGTCGTCAAGTCATTTACCGCAGAAACACTCGACATGAGCGATGCCCAAAAGGCCGAGACTGCCGCCCGCATCCGCACCGCGCTTCAGGCATACACGGATCTCAGGCGTGCCCAGGAGATCCTCTATCTCTGCCTCTACAGGTATAAAAATGATGTCGGCATGCCGCGCCCCTATTCCGTCGAAAAGACCATGCGCGCCTGGTTCACAATCCAGCTCCCGCTCGTCGACGCATGGCTCGGCAACGTCGACTGACCGATATCCCCCCTGCATCAAGCCCGCATCCCCTTGATTCTGGCGCACCCCCCGCTTGCGCCCGTCCCCGTGATCCGATGGCGTTTCGTCCCATCACGACAGGCAGCGCGTCCGATGACACGCTTTTCCCTCACACATTTAAAGGATCAGCATGCCCGAATTCCTAAAATCCATACTCAACTTTGAAGTGCTCGAAATCTCGGTCACAGACATCCTCATTGTCGTCGGCTGCACGCTGTGCGCCTTTCTCGTCGACAAGCTCACCCAATGGCTGCTGCCCAAAATCGAAGCCTCGCTTGCAAAGCGCAAAGAAAAATCGATCTGGCGTGATGCCATACTGACGAGCATCAAAAAGCCGCTCCATGTCGTCGCGCTGACGCTCTGCTGCGCCCTCGGACTCGCGCTCATCGACACGCCGAGCTGGGGGGTCAACCTCTTCAAATGGATCTTCATCATCGCGCGCGGCATCTGCATCTGGTGCTCGATCTGGTATCTCATGATCGTCACGACAAAGCTCACCGCGCACTTCAACGAACGCGCCAGCCAGACCGAATCGAAGCTCGACGACATGCTCGTCCCGATCATTTCAAGCTCGATCAAGTTCGTGCTCGTCTCCATCGGCGTGCTGCTCGTCATCCAGAACCTCGGATACTCCATTTCCTCAGTACTCGCCGGCCTCGGCATCGGCGGCGCGGCCATCGCGCTCGCCTCCAAAGACACGCTCGCAAATATCTTCGGCTCGCTCGTCGTATTCTTCGACCATCCGTTCGATATCGGCGACTGGATCGAGGTCAACGGCATCTCCGGAAGCGTCGAGGAAATCAGGCTTCGCTCCACGATCATACGCACCTGGGACAATTCCCTCGTCACGATGCCCAACCAGCTCCTCACCACCGCAAGCATCAACAACTTCGAGCGAAGGCACAAGCGCAAGATGGAGTGCAACTTCGGCGTGCTCTACTCCACCACGGCAGACCAGATCGAGAAGATTGTCGACGACATCAAAAAATACATCCTCGAAAACCCCGATCTCTATGCCCCCAATCACTATGTCGGCTTCATGGGCTTCGGCGACTCCAGCCTCGATATCGAGGTCGTCGTCTTTACCCTCGAAACCTCCAAGGCTGAACACATGGCTGTACGGCAGAAATTCCTCCTCCAGGTCATGCGCATCGTCGAGGCTGCAGGCACCGGCTTCGCCTTCCCCACGCGCACGCTCGAATGGGCTTCCAATTCCCCAAAAATCCCTCTCCAGATGTCGCGCCACCACAGCGATGACGCTGAAATCTGACGCCCCCAGCGCGCGATTCACTGTTCACTGTTCACTGCCCAACGCGCCCATGATCTGCCTCAGCGCAATACATCAGTCATGCGCGCGATTCACTATTCACGATTCACAGCCCCGCTGCCTCAAAAACCCAAAATAGCCTTTTTCAATCCCCGCCATTATCGTGTATAATCCCCAGTTGAGACTTTTTATGCCTCAGTTGTTGACAGTTTTCGTTCGGTGCAGATACTCTTTCAAATGGACGGCAGTTTGCCGTTTAATTTGCTCGCACAATGTTTCAGCGGCAATCGTGCCGCATATTCCACTGACCCTCACAGGTCTCCCAGGTAAAGGAGTTTACGATGCAGATCGATATCAGCTTCCGTCACATGGATCCCTCTGACACACTCAGAGATTACGCTGACGAAAAGATCCGCCGTGTGATCCGCAAACACATCCGCGATGACTTCGACGCACAGATCACGCTTGCCGTCGAAAAATTGCGCCACATTGCGAAGCTTCACCTTTCTTACAAAGGCATTTCCATCAAATGCGAAGAAAGCAGCGAAGACATGTACAAATCGATTGATCTCGCGCTCGATAAACTCGAACGCCAGATTCATCGCTACAAAGGGAAACTCCGCACGCACAAGCCGGTTGACATCAATGCCGCCGCTCGCATGCTCGACATCACCGTCGTCGAACTTCCCAAAGAAGAAGAACCCGCTGCGGATGAAGTCATCGAGACCAAAGAGGCTGTCGCCGTCGAAGCCGAAAAAGAAGATGCCAGAATCATCAAGCATGAAACGATCGCCCTCGTCGAAATGAGCCTCGACGATGCCGCGATGAAACTCAGCCTCGAAGACCTCCCCGTCCTCGTATTCGTCAATGCCGACACAAAGGCCACCAACGTCCTCTACAAACTCGAAGACGGCAAATGCGGCCTCATCGCCCTCGACAAATAATCCTCGCTGAGTGACTGCTTTAAAGCCGGTGTCTGACACCGGCTTTTTTTTTGACTCTTTTCTACAAACGTGAATATCGTCCTCGCAAGCATCGGCATATTCCATGTCATGCCAATCATCTTCGCCCTATTGTTCTGGCCATAACAATGAGACCCCTGCCCCACGCCAGAATGGAGAGGGGGCTCGCAATGCGCGCGGGGGAGAGGCCGAAAAATAGTCTCGTCACGCCTGCCGTTTCTTTTTCGGCGCAGGCAGATCCGCATACACCGCTTTCAGCAGTCCTGTCATCAGCTCAATATTATCCACATCGACGAGAAGCATCTCTTTGGCCCCCTCATAGGGCAATTCCCGCTTCGCATCAGGCATCATGGCTAACGCAGAGCGCGTCGGCTTGACCAGAAAACGGTCGTCATAGATACCGCCGACCACCTTATCGCGGTAATAAATGACATATTCCCCCATCATGGCGCGATACCTCACCTCCCGAAGATCAGCCAGCTGCCCCAATACATAGTCCAAAAAGTCTTTATGAGAAGCCATGAGACTCACCTATAGGATATCGAGCAGACACGCCCGCAAATATTCATACCGCAGCCGCTTCTCTTCCTTGGCAAAATGCACTTCCCGAAACTGTTCGGGATTATCCGTGTAATCAAGCGTTTCATCCCCAAATTGCTCGCTTGTCAGATCGAACACGCAGCCGTCTACCGCGTTATAGCAATGATAATTGCCGCCCGGACGCAGGATGCCGTAAACGCTCCCCCCATATATATCCTGAACGAGAAATGCCGTGATCGAACACTGACCAAGCGTTCGATTCTCTTTAGTCCATCCCTGGCGCAATCTCGGCGCGCAGGTCGCCTCACACCATATCCCGGACAACAGATCATAGAGATGCCTCGGATCGCCGACACCGCCGAACAACGCATTCACCGGCAGAACATCTGCAGATGCCCAGCCGTAAAACCGATATGTCATATCACGCACTCCCTGCCCCGTGCTGCGCTACAGAGGCTCATCAACGTAAACATTCAGAAAACGCCTGCAGGCCTTGTTCAGCAAGCGTGGAAATAACCAAGCGATTTTGACGCATATTTGAACACGCCGCATGCGTGCAACCAAACATGCTCAAGGCATTGCCATCGCCACAGCCGCAGAACAAAGCGATCATTTTTCAGCATAGATCCGAACGGTCTGCATCAAGTCTTTGGCATCATTTGTCGTGATCACATCAACATTTTTGGATATCCATGTCTTGAAGTCTGCCTTGGGCACTGTCCAGACATTGACAAACATGTGATTGTCGTGTGCCTCCTGAATCCATTTGGGATTATTGTTGAGAACTTTCATGCTGTAGTCAATCGCTGAAATCTTTTCTTTTGCAAGCGCAGACGGTGCTTTGTCACCATTCAGATATTGAACAACGGCATTCGGAAGTGCCGCACGAATCTGTTTGCATATCGAATAATCAAATGCAATCCATTCGACCTGCTCGGTCATGTTCAATGATTTTACAAGATTGATGCATTTCTCTGTGACTTTTTTGTTGGCACTCGCCGATGAATGCGTCTTTATCTCTAAAATCATTTTTATGGATGGCACTTTCTTGCCCTGTTCAAGATATGCCTGAAGCGTCGGGATGTATTCCCCATTGGACAGCTTCTGCTTCTTTACTGTCGCAGTAGACGATGTCTGTATCGTCACATTGTTCAGTTTTCCATCATGATTGATGAACAGATCGCCATCTTTGGTCATCCAGACATCGAATTCAGATCCATACACGCCGAGATCCTGGGCATATTTAAGAGAAGCAATCGAGTTCTCCGGATGCGACGTGTCCGGGTGATATCCCCGGTGCGCGACCGCCTTGACATTCATACAGCTCGGCGCATTAGAAGTGATCTTGATCGTTCCGGATGCAATGGGAAATAACGCGCCGTTCCTGTCGATCACGATCGTGTAACTGTCCGTATTGAGTGTGTTGGGAATCACCGCTGTGATGCGATTGCCTGCCACACTTGAGCTGCACGCAATGACCTGATCTGTCGATCTCGAAATGAACTTGACCGTATCACCTGCCTGAAACCCATTTCCATAGATATGATATTTATACCCATGACTGAGCTCACAGGAGGTATTGGCATCAATCGAGGTAATCACGAATTGCGCGTCAGAAGCCGGTTTTGTATCTTGATAAAGCATAGCAATCTCAGAAGCCTCAAGCGGTCTGTCATAAATCCTGGCAATCGCGACATCCCCAGTCCACGCGATATTTCCAGTCCCATTCGCGGCATCACATCCGATGCCAAACCATTTTTCAGAGCCGTGTTTATAGTTCCCGGATGTCTTGACTGATTTCTTCAACTCACCATTGACATATATAGATGCCGTATTGCGGTCCCATACGCCAACGACATGATAATACTTCCCGACCTGCGGCTTGATGCCGCTGCCACACCAAACATAATTATCCCCCACATAGGGCAAAAATGTGATATCCTGGCCATTGTCTGTTTTGGAAATAAGAAATCCTGTTCCTCCCGACTGATGGGCAGCAAAAAACTTGGCTTCTTTCGTACCATCATGAGGTGTATCCAGACGGAATACGGCCTCAAGACTGTGGCCGTCCGCAAGGGCATTTTGTATATCCGGAAGATTTGTAAAATCTACTTTATAGTAACCACTGGCCGTGCCACCGAGCGGATTATTAAAATGTGCGGTATAACGAGAATACTGAGGATTATAATAAATACTGAAAGATGTCGGCGCAACAGCCTGAACTGTAAGCTGTGAACCAGAAATATTAGATGCGGAACCGTCTTTATGAAATTCTACATCAAGCAGATCTGCTTTAGGAACAACGATCGGCGGCTCCTCGGGCGTGACGGGCGGCTCCTCAGGCGTGACGGGCGGCTCCTCGGGCGTGACGGGCGGCTCCTCGGGCGTGACGGGCGGCTCCTCGGGCGTGACG
>JAFZFY010000113.1 GCA_017555665.1 Pseudomonadota bacterium
CAACCCTTATCAAGTAACCAACTGGGCTTATGTACCTCAGCCGCACCAAACATCATGCTCATATCTTTTACGTTTGAAACATCCCACTTCTCAAGCGGCTGATTGAATGCTTTCGCCTCACAGAACATCTTGCTCATATCGGTAACGCTCGATACATTCCACTTTTCAAGCGGCTGATTAAATACACTCGCTTTACAGAACATCTCGCTCATATCTTTTACGTTTGAAACATCCCACTTTTCAAGCGGCTGGTTGAATGCTTTCGCCTCACAGAACATCCTGCTCATATCGGTAACGTTCGAGACATCCCACTTTTCAAGCGGCTGATTGAATACGCTCGCATTCTTGAACATTCTTTTCATATCGGTAACGTTCGAGACATCCCAATTCTCAAGTGGCTGATTGAATGCTTCCGCATAAAGGAACATTCCATGCATATCGGTAACGTTTGATACATCCCAGTTCTCAAGCGGCTGATTGAACGATTCCGTACAATGAAACATCCCACTCATACAGGTAACGTTCGAGACATCCCACTTCTCAAGCGGCTGATTGAATTCTATCGCCACACTGAACATTCCATGCATACAGGTAACGTTCGAGACATCCCACTTCTCAAGCGGTTGATTGAATACTCTCGCCTTACAGAACATCTCGCTCATATTGGTAACGTTTGAAACATCCCACTTTTCAAGCGGCTGGTTGAATGCTTTCGCCTCACAGAACATCGCCTCCATATCGGTAACGTTCGAGACATTCCAATGATCAAGCGGCTGATTGAATACTTTCGCATTCTTGAACATCTTGCTCATATTGGTAACGTTCGAGACATCCCAATGATCAAGCGGCTGATTAAAGGAAGACTCATTGTAAGATGCCCAGAACATGCCAAACATATCGGTAACGCTCGAGACATTCCAATTCTCAAGCGGCTGATTGAAGGCTCCCGCATCATAGAACATTTTATACATCTTGGTAACCTTTGAGACATTCCAATGCTCTATCGGTTGATTGAATGCTTTCGCCATACTGAACATATTGCTCATATCGGTAACATTTGAGACATCCCACTTTTCAAGCGGCTGATTGAATGCTTTCGCCACACTGAACATCTCGCTCATATTGGTAACGTTCGAGACATTCCAATTCTCAAGCGGCTGATTGAAGGCTCCCGCCCCCCTAAACATCCTGCTCATATTGGTAACGTTTGAGACATCCCACTTTTCAAGCGGCTGATTGAATGCTTCCGCAGACTCAAACATTTGCATCATATCGGTAACGTTTGAGACCCCCCACTTTTCAAGCGGCTGGTTGAACGAGGTGGCATACAAAAACATCCCGCTCATATCTTTAACGTTTGAAACATTCCACTTTTCAAGCGGTCGATTGAAGGAAAAGGCACAGTCAAACATCTTGCACATATCTTTAACATTTGAGACATCCCACTTTTCAAGCGGCTGATTAAAGGAACGGGCACCGTGAAACATCTCGCTCATATCTTTAACGTTTGAGACATCCCATTTTTCAAGCGACTGATTGAAGGATGAGGCGTCCTGGAACATACGCTTCATAGATGTCACAGATGACAGATTCGGTTTATCATTGGCTGAAAACTGAGCGCAAACACACCCACAAAACATTTCTTCCATATCCATCCAACGAATATCACCCCATTGGAGCACATCATGAAGATGATAATATTCGCCACCACAAAGAGAAATACCCGGCAAATTTCCTCTGAACGATATTTTGTAATGACCAGGCTGTTTAAAGGTATGTTCAAAATCTCCATCAAATGATTCATATTTCATTGATGTGGAATCACTACACAGCGCTTCGTATGCGATGCCATGCGCATCATCTTCATTCGGTTTGACCGCAAAATGTACAATGGTGTTTTCCTTCTTCACCACGATTTCAATCATAAAAGGACGCATAACCGCAGGCTCAGCCGTATCTGCCGCCTTTTTTTCCGTTTTCTTGCGGGCGCCATAACTCAAAAGCATCACATCAACGATCGCCCCCAATGTCAATTTGTTCATCCGAAAACTCCCAATTAATGTTGCGGTAACCAGTATATCCTGATTCAAAATACAGCTTTAACCAGAGTAGCTTATCATACTATAAAGGACAAGTATAATAAAGTCATGAGTCAACGCTACTATTCAGTCGAAGAAGCCCCCAGCCCCCGATAGGCACAATGCGCCAATCGGAGGCTACAAATATGAACTCCGTCGTTTTGTGCAAGGCTAGCTTATATCTCCGCAACACCAGCAGAGGACATGCGGGCCAGGCGCGCCTGTCCCTGGGCGATGCGGCGTCCTCTTTCCCCTTCGGCAACGCGCCATTCGATCACGTTGCCCTCGCGGCACGCGCCTTCGGGCAACACGCCACACGGCATCCTGAACAGCCCCATGCGCGTCTCAATGATCGCCTCGCTGCCATGCACGCGCTCGATCACGACGTATTCCACTGCGGCCGGAGATTCCACGGCCTTTGCCGTCTCAGACACCTGCTCAGGTGCATGTCCGAAGCTCGCAACCGCCATGATGATGGAAAGAATGCTTGTCAGTGCGCTTGTCATGTCTTGTCTCCTTATATCATATCAGACACTTTTTTAAAGCAGCCCATCCGCTTTCGTCCCTAATGGTGCCATCCAGAAGACGTTTGTGACATTTTGAGTGTCGAATTTTGGCTAATATTTTATAACACATTGATATCATTGGATTTTTTAATCGAATATTTTGGATAATCCGAACATCCATGCGGACGCGTATCCCAACGGGCTAGCGGCCGCCAAAGGCGCGTATCGGGCGCAAGCCCGACAGCGCCGCCCCGAAAAAGAAAACGCCGCGTATCCCAACGGGATAGCGGCGTTTTTCGAGCGTATTGGGCGCAAGCCCAAAAGCGAGATCAGATCAGACGCGATTACTTGGCGCTTTCGAGCTCTTTCTTATAGGCGTCTTTGACCTTGTCGTCACCGGAAGCCTCAACGGCTGACGCAATTTTTTCGAGTTCGGCTTTGCCGCCAAACTGCGCGACCGCCTTGATTGCGGGACCTTTGCCGAGCCAGTTGAAATTGGTATCCTTGATGAGGTCTGCCATGAGGCCCGTGAACTCATCCATCTTGAACCAGGTGGCTTCCTTCTTCCAGTTGTCGAACTCGCCTTTGCTGTTGGCAACCGTGCTGAATGTCGCTACAGCACTCCAAGACGGGATTTTGTTGGTGCGCGGCGATTTTTTCAGATAATCCATCGCGGCTTTGTAGGCGGCTTCATTGTGATTTTTGTGGAACGGATAGTCGAGCCACATCGTAGAGAGACCGCGCATGCATTCGCCGTGCATCTTTTCTTTGGATTCGTCGTTGAGGATTTTGACGATCGGCTCGATGACTTTGTCGCTGCCGAGTTTGCCGGCACCGGCGCAAGCGAGTTTTGCAGTATTATCGTCGGCATCATCGAACAGGGCGATCACGGCATCGACCGCGCCATCGACCTTGTCAGACCATGTGTTTGCAAGCGCGATGGCGGCTTTACGGCGGACAAACATATTTTCATGCTTGGCCATATCGAGCAGGAATTTGCCGACATCGGGATCCTTGTTGCCTTCGTTGGATAGGCCGGCCACGAGTTCCTGGAGGGCATAGGGATCTTTTTCGTTCTGGATGGCTTCCTTCGCGATCGAGATATCCTTGGCGCTGGCCCCGAAAAGACTAGAGAATGACGAATAAGCCTTGCCACGGACGAGCGGCGATTCGTGCTTGGCCAAACGCGCGGCAACGGTATTCAGCGAGGGGAATTTCGCGCCATCTTTTTTGAGGGCATCCAGCGCATCATTCACCACGCAGGTTTTCTTGTCGATGGTAAATGACTTCTCATTGATGGTGCAGCATGCCATGCCTTCCAGAACAGCCGCATACTCATCACTCGTGATCGCTTTGGGATCCGCAACCTTGGCTTTAAGCGAGTCCACCGTCACTGCACTGCAATCATTGGCGGCAGGTGCCGGGGCTTCCGTTGCAGCGGGTGCAGCCGTATCTGCCGGTTTTTCTTCCGCTTTTTTGCAAGCGCCAAAGTTCAAAAGCATCAACGCAGCGAGCAAACTCAATGACAATTTTTTCATGTGAAAAACTCCTAATTTTTTTAATGTGATGACCAGTCGATTCTGATCCGCCATACGCCACAACCATGACATTTTTATCATACCCCTATATTAATGACAAGCGCATAATCGACAGGCGCGCATAAGGCTAACACTGGTTTTAGGCAGTAGGCAGTAGGTGGACGTAAATGGGTATTTGTATGGATATATTATTGATAGCAGGCCGTAGGCACTAGGTAGATATAAACAGATATATGCATGGATATATTGTTGATGGCAGGCCACTGTTCGGCATACACATACCAAGCTGATTCAAGCATAACAATGATATATTATACATAAATCAGCAATTGCTAATTGCTAATTACATAAGCGTCGTGTGAGGCAAAAAACATCATATCAAAGTTTATGAATTATCCAGTTTTGAATAATATTCTCTTTCCTGCTCATCCGTCATAATCTCTTTACCAAAGGGGCACAGGCAGAGCATGACCATCTTGAAGTTTGCGTAAGCCACAGGCAGCCCGATAATCGTCACGGCATAACCGACCATAGCGCTGATATATATCAAGGCAACCCACCAACCGACCAAGATTACCCACAAGACATTCAGCACCGTACTCACTGCACCACCAGTCTTGACGATCTTTTTGCCGTATGGAAATGCAGACATGTGCGTGAATTTCAAACACTGTTTTGCAATCGGCAACCCAACAATCGTGATCGCAAAAAGCCCCGCGAGCAACAGCCACAGCAGCGTTGACCATAATCCAAAGAATATAAAATATAAGAAATTAAAAAATGCATACATAAGAAATCCTCCCGCAACCAAAATAGCGTGAACCGCAAAATATCCGCCTCTGCATACGATCATGCAAAGGCATAATTAAAAAATGCATAGAGTAGCACACTTATTAAGTCAATACCAACGTCATGGCTTTTGCTCACCGCGCCACAAGCATGAAGCAGTCATTGGGGATGCCCACACATACGGGCATGGTGTACGCAAAGCCGCTGGCACGGCTATCATCCTGCGGCCGATAGCCGTGCGTTGGTGCGCTATGCGCTAGCCCCTTATTTACAGATTGTTTAGTGATTATCGCTTCATTTAAACCACAATGCGGGGCGCACGCCTTCGTGGGTGGTGACGAAATCGTCGTAGAATTTGCCATCGGGGTTGACATACGCGGCGTAGTTTTGACGGCCGCCCGGCGAGCGGAGCCACCAACAGGCTAAACATTTGTTCGATATGTAATGGCTTGTTGTACACCTAATTGGTGTATCATTATCATAATAATCAGCATACACGCCATTTTTTATGGCATAGCGCGTGGCGTATGCCTCACGAGCCTCGTTAGTCGTGAAATAATAATTCTCCACCTCAACAACGCTGAGCAGGAATATCTTGTCCGTCGTCGAATTGCCCACTGACGTACCGGGGTGATACGGATTATTGTAAGGCTGGACTTTGGACGCGATGATTATGGCTTTTTCTTCGGACGTAAATGCCGTGTCGATAAAGTTGTTGCTCCTATAGTCAATGCCCTCCTTGTTGGACGAAGGTCCATATCCGTTGAGCCACGAACGGATAGTACTCTTGTCCCAGGTGATTGAATTATTTGTTGTGTTGTATGGCTGTGCATCGAGCACCTTATCGCTAATGATGAGAAATTGGCCTTTATTGTGGTCGATGGCGAGCACGCGCCATTTGATCGGCTCTTTGCCGTTCGACGTGTCGTTGTCCTGTTCGTAGTTGCCAAAAATAATGAGGTCGCCAACCCTATATTTCAAAACACAATCACCAACAGAGCAGGTTTGTACATTGGTGCAAGCATGACCATGCGCTCCGCAATTCGTTAGGCTGTCGGCTTCACATGCACCGGCATATATATGATAATTTGTCTTGCAAGTTGTTGCTTGACAAACCCCATTAGAACATACTGTATTGGTTGCATTTGCTTTATCACACTTTGTGCCATGCGCACCGCAGTTTGTTAAACTGTCTTGTTCACAGGCATTGTTATATGTGTGATAACCTGTTTTGCATTTCGTGACCTGGCAAGCTCCATTGGCATTGCAAGTGCCCGCAGTCGCATTGTTCGTAAATGTATTGCAGTTCATACATTCCGAACCGCAATGGGTATTGTCATTTTTACAAATCAGCGTCTCATCTGAAGCTTGTGTCTGATTGCAGATATTTCCTTCGCATTGTTTGTCGACGCACGATCCGGCGGAACAGACTTGTTTTTGACTGCACGATTGGCAGGCACCGCCATTGGTGCCGCATGTTGTGCTGCTTTGAGCATTGGTACACAGACCTTGCAGCGTATTCAGGCAATAACCGCTTTTGCAGGTTGAGGCGACACATTTCCCGTTCTCGCACGTTCCTGTTTTCCAGCCGGCGAGTGATGTGCAATTGGTTTCGGATGCACCGCAGTTCGTCGTCGTGTCGGCAATACATGCGCCGTTTTTGAGATGGGCATTGGACTGGCATTCCGTGGCTACGCAATAACCATTGGTGCAATTTCCAGACTTTGTATATGGGTCAATGGTATTGCAATTGACCGTTCCGGTCGCCATGCCATTGGGGCAGGCCGTTGCGCTATCGAGTTCACAGTTGCCTTTGTTGGTGAGATGGTATCCGGCAGCACACGAAGTAATCTTGCACGTTCCACTCTGGCAAATGCCAGATTTGGCATGGTTTGCCGTGTTACAGTTAATGCACTGCGAGCCGCAATGTTCATTCTGATTGATACAAGAATTGTTATAAAGGCATGTATTTCCAGTGCAGGAACTGGGGATACATTTCCCGTTCTGACACAATTCATTGTCCTTGCACTGCGTGTTACAATTGCCGCAATGCAACGGGTCACTTTTGAGCTGTTCGCTCGACAGGCACATCGGTTCTGTGCTGGAACCACAATTGACCATGCTCTGATTGCATGTATAGGTACATTTCCCTTGATTACAGCCACTCGCTTTGGCGGTATCTTTGTCCGAACAGACAGCACCGCAGGCACCGCAATGATTGAGATTGTTGCCATGTATGTTCACACAAATTTTCTGCCCATTTACCGTGCAAAGCGATTCCGACGTATTCGGGCACGAGGACTGCACACATCTGCCATTGATACAATTCTCGAGAGCTGAACAAGGAATATAGCTGTTGCACGATGCGTCAGCCCCGCAGAAATCTTTGCTCGTATTTGGATTGATACATGAACCGTCGCAGACGACTTCGCCCGGCAGGCACGAATCTTGGCATTTGCCCTGGGTACAGATTTCTTTAGGACCGCACTGGCGATTGATGGAACCGCAGGCATCGTGGGTGTCTTCCTCGCAAAGCGTTCTCTCTCCGTTGTTGCTGTCAAAAATACTGTTTAGATGATATCCAGTCTGACACGTTTCAGCGAAACATTTTTTGCCATAGCAGGTGCCGGTTTTCCAGCCAGCCATCATGGTACAGTCATTTGTATGCGTGCCGCAATGCGTCACGTCATCGGCTTCGCATTTGCCTGCAAAGAAATGCTCCGTGTTCTTGCATTCGGTTGTCGGCGTATCCGTTTGGGTACAAGCACCTATGCTCGCATTGCACTGCGTATTCGCATCACAAGCCTGAGCTGACTGCCAAGTTCCTGACACGCATTTGGAAAGTAAATTGCCGTCGCATTTCCAGGTATTTTCTGTACATGTGGGCGTGTTGTAAGGGATACACACACCATAAACTGCATTGCACTGCGTATTCGCTTCACAAACCTGAGTCGGCTGCCAAGTTCCAAACACACATATAGAAAGTATATTGCCGTCGCATTTCCAGGTATTTTCTGTACATGTGGACGTGTTATAAGGGACACATCCACCATAATCTGTACTGCACTGTGTATTCGCTTCACAAACCTGAGCCGGCTGCCAAGTTCCAGATACACATTTGTAAAGTATATTAGTGTCACATTTCCAGATATCGACACCAGCCTGGCAACCAGAGCTGAAGCCATCGTCCAATTCACTGCTGCCGGAATCGTCGCAACCAACGGCGGCAAGTATCAATGCTGCAATTGACAACCCATATAAATGTTTCATGATGCGTTCCTTCAATGCTGGCTTATTATATTGTTTATATTTTTAGTTCCATACGCGTTGCGTTCACCCATCGTTCATTAGAATGCTGACGTAAACGCCGCGAGTAGGTATGGTAGCACATATCGCCTCATAGAGTCGATTAAAATTAGCCGTGGGAGCAGGGGGCGGGGTAAGCGCGAAGCGCGCACCCCCGGGAATAGATTACCCCCAAATCTGCGCCCTGAAAAGGGCGCATCCTATTGCCGTATCCATGCTGCCAGAGAAAAGCCAAAATTGCGCATTGCGCATTGCATTGTGGGCGAGGTAGCGCCAGCGAACCAAAACCGTTTATCGATAAGGTATTACCGTTATTCGTTTAAGATTTATCGTTTATCAATAAAAATTCATTGACGCACGTTTTGAGCGCGACTATATAGCGCACATCGGAACACCGCGATGCTCCGAATTCCTGCAACGACATGGAACAACACGGAGGGTTATATGGATACTTTAATGAGCCAGAACCTGCAGGCAAACGCCTTGGTGAGCCAAAGCCAAGCAGAGGATTTAGCGAACCAAAGGCAACAGACTGAGGCAATCCAAAGCCAACAGGCAGAAGCTTTAGCGAACCAGCAAACAGAAGATTTAGCGAACCAGAGCCAACAGACAGAAGATTTAGCGAACCAAAGCCAGCAGGCAGAGATAAAGCAGAGGCTTTGCCAAATCCCCTTATGGGTGACGCTTGTGAGCTATATTGTCGGCTTTTTATGGGTGACCTGTCTCGTTTCTCACTACAGCTGGATGCCGCAGCACGGCATGATCACGCTGTTTACGGCGGTCTTTTTTGTATGGGGCGAGTTTGCGCTCAAAAGCATTCCGCGTCCGAACAAAGAGTGCTGGTTCTGGATGATATGCGCATTAGCCATCGCCATAGGAATGGATATCCCACGTGAAATCATTGATTATAAAGCAGACCTCGTAGAAAACCATCCCCTGCTTGATGGCTGGAATTACGTCGCCCTCCATATCATCGCCATCTACTGGATACTTTGCCGCTCCGGCAAACTGATAGACAACAAGACGAGTTCAATGATTGCCTTAGACGGTCTCACAGGCACAGTCCTTGCCCCGATCAGCGGCATACCGAACCGCATCAAACGGATCATTTACGGCATCAAAGAAATCAAGTCCGCACGAAGCATCGGCATAACCATTCTATCCATCGTATTGGTATTACCCATACTCGCCCTTGTCATACACCTGCTTGGCAAAGCGGATAGCGCATTCAACGATCTCTTCAATCAAATCATTTATAGTTTCAAATTTGACGGAGATACATTCGCACGATTCATATGCGGAATCTTCGTCAGCAGTTATTTTTTCAGCATTCTGTCTAGCAGTGTCGCCAGGGAAAAGCCCGTCTTTTCAGGCCAAAGCGTTCGGAACACCCTAGAGACGCTCCGATTCCTCCCCGAACAAAGCTCAGCCATCGTATTCGGAATATTTATATTAATATATCTTATATTTTTCGGTGTTCAGGGTTCAAGCCGTCTCAGCGCGCTCTGGGGAGAAATCCCTGGCACAATGACAGCGCCGCGTTTGCGCGAAGCGGCTTTTTTGAACTCTGCGCCGTCATGGCGATAAACTTCGGGCTGATTCTGGCAAGTTCCATACTCAGCAAAGTCCCGTTCCACCAAAGTCGTGTCCTCCGCACGATGACACAAATTCTTTTATCAGCAAGCATTCTGCTCGCGTTCACAGCTGCGAGCAAGCTTATTCTATATATTGACCGTTTCGGATTCACGCCGCACAGACTGTTAAGCTTTTGGGCTATCCTCATTCTGACCAGTGGCTGCATCTTTACAAATATCGCGATACTCAGAAACAAATCCTATTTCGAAAAATGGATCTGGTTTTCGGTCGCAACCTTTGTCCCGCTCTGCTTTTTCTAGGTATAATTTCAAATCGGCCAAAGAAAACAATTGCAGATTCGCTAAAAATCGACAGATAAGAGGCCGCCATGTTCAGGCGGCTATTCCATTCAGACCTGGAGCAAGAAATGAAAAAAATTGTCACAGCCACTCGAAGCATTCTGATCAGCCGGGGACTTGTTTATTTCTTCACATTACTGTTAATTACATTGGATGTCACAGGCTGGTGGCTCGGCATGCGCCTTGAGGGCACCGCGCTCCTGCGTCACACGATATCGTTTGAAGACAGCCTCTGCTTCATCATCTGCCTCTATTCATGCAGTATTCCGGCATATTATGTGTTGTACGCCCTGCACCGCCTTTTGATAAATGTCGCTGCGGGCAAAGTTTTTATTTCAGAAAATGTCAGCCTCCTACGCCGCAGCAGCTGGTGTCTTTTGGCAGCAGCCGCGATATGCCTCATCGGTGTCATCTGGCTCCGCGTTTTGCTTATCATCGTCGCAGCTGCATGTTTCGTGGGCCTGATCGTCCGAATCGTCATGAATGTCTTTGAGCAGGCGATCGCGATGAAAGAAGAACTCGATTTGACAGTATAGGGGCAGACTATGGCAATCATCGTAAATCTGGACGTCATGATGGCAAAGCGCAAAATAGGTGCTGGCGAATTGGCTGAAAAAATCGGAATCACGCCTGCAAATCTGTCGATTCTAAAAAATCAGAAAGCGAAGGCGATTCGATTTTCAACGCTGAACATGATCTGCAAGGTGCTTGAATGCCAGCCAGGCGACATCCTCGAATTCGTCCCACGCGATGACGATGGGGAACCCGACGGATGATGCATCTTTGGGAATTTCTTTTTTTGCGCCGCTATCGGCCTATGGCCGATACGCGCCGCGTCAGCCGGGCTATTGGCTTCAGGCCAATACGCCCGGCTTTTTATTCCCCAAATTCCCCACGGAATCCCCGGTAGCTACGCAACCGGGAATTGCAAACACATGATGTCTGGCATCCCATTTCCCACGGTAGCTACGCAACCGGGGCTACATAACGGGAAACTTGATGGGCTTCTGGCGCCCCCCCCCCAGAATGGGAGCGTTCTGACGTGCGTGACCGACGACGGCAACGAAGGCGACGAAGAAGGTGCCCTCGTTCAAACAAAACATAAGGCCCTGTTTTCTTTTTTTTATTTTCTTCGAGCAGAGTCGAGGAGCCGAGGCGACGGCGGAGGGAGCGTGCTGACGCACGTGACCGACGACGGCAACGAAGGCGACGAAGAAGGTGCCTAAGAAAATAAAAAAAAGCCGGCGACGTTCTACTCTCCCACACAGTCACCCATGCAGTACCATCGACGCAAAAGAGCTTAACTTCCGAGTTCAGGATGGGATC
>JAFZFY010000114.1 GCA_017555665.1 Pseudomonadota bacterium
CTGATAGGTCACCCCTGCGCCGCCGGATACGCTGCCCTCATGCGGCAACACCACGCGCTCCACGATGACCGGATCCCCCGCCTTGAACCCAGGGTACGGCGCACCCGGATGGATATACACGCCCGCTTTCGGGCCATGAATCACCGTGTAATGCCCTTCCGTAAACGACGAGCGAATGACCTTGGAAAATACCCCCTCCGCGCGAATGCCCACGCGAAGCAGCATCCACCCTGAGCCGTGCATCATTCCCGAAAGCCACATTCCGTTCACGGTGCCGCGCAAATCGCCGCGAAACTCCTTCGCGCTCACGCGCATGAACGGCTGGCTGCTCCCGATCGTGTCACGTTCCCCGGCAGGCTCAAAGCTCCCGTAATGCTGATCCGCCCACACCATCCGGAACGGCATCTCCTGCGTCCCAAGCATCCTCGGATACATGTCGATATCATCCGGCACCAAATCCGCCCCGATTTCGATCACCTCATCCGAACGCTTTGAATACAGATGCGACACATGCCCCTCATCTGCCTTTATCTCCGTTACATCCAGCTTCTTATCCTCAGACATTCACAACCCCCATCGTAACCATATTAGACTAGACTCGGTCTTGCACCGGCAAACCTCACGGCGCTCACGCATCCTACCAAAAAGCCTGTCCCCTTCCGAATTTCCATACTCTGGCAGAAAATAATTTAAATGGGTTCACTTGCGCCTGGTGGGACCAATTCCGCATTATACATCACGCATCGTGCGCACCTATTCACTACTCACTATTCACTAGCAATTCCGCATTCCGCATTTAATTCCGCATTCCGCATTTAATTCCGCACTCCGAATTCCGCATTACAAATGAAACAAACCACTCGCCATCCGCACCCAAATCGAGTATCCAAACGCCACGGCATGCGCCGAATTCCAGTCCCATTTCCCCCAAAAACAGCCATGGCAAACATCCCTTTCGAAAAATACGAAGCCACAGGTAATGATTTCATCGTTATCGACTGCCGACCGGACAACTGGCGCTTCGAAATGGCGCTGAAATATGCCCATCTTTGGTGCGACCGGCACTTCGGCATCGGCGCAGACGGAATCCTCGCGATCACCGCGCCGCACGACCCCCAAAACCACGCCTATATGCATGTAATTAATTCAGACGGCTCAGTCGCGGCAATGTGTGGCAACGGCATACGCTGTGTGGCAGCCTATCTGAACGCATACTACATACCAGACGGGGTGTTCATCGAGACAGACGGCGGCCTTCAAACCGTGCGGTATCTCACATACAACGCCCAGCCGAGCTATGAAGTCACGCTTGCCAAAGCAAATATCCTGGCGCCATGCGATATCCCCCAGAATGACAAAATCTGGCATGGGATCCGCGTCGATGTCGGCAATCCGCACTGCGTGTTTGAAACCCCAGATCCCTCAGAAGCCCTTGCACATGCCGGCGAATTCCTCTCCAATCACGAGACGTTTCCCGACCGAAGCAACATCGAGTTCATTCGCGAACGCGCAGAGGACGTCATCGACCTCACCGTCTATGAGCGCGGCGCAGGCCCCACGCTCGCTTGCGGCACCGGCTGCGTCGCGGCCGCTAAGGCATACGCACATGCGCGCAAACGCGCCGACACAACCATCGAGATTCATGCCCCCGGCGGCATTCTCTATGTGCACATCCCAAAATCGGGCGCACCCAAACTCATCGGTCCCGCAAGCTACATCTTTTCCGGCTCGATATAATATAAGATGATAAATAGCGAGTCTGCACATGCCAACGTAGATAAATTTAATAATACTTTATATGATTTAGACAGCGCGGACGATGTCCTCACATTGCTCATACATATTGGCTATCTCGGTTATGACGCAGCGACCGAAACAGCATTTATTCCAAATGAAGAAGTACCACGTTTCTCGTGCGGCGTATCGCAACGCGATAGCCGCACGAGAATAGCTGCACCCCAAATAGTTGAGACGCGTCGTGACACATCGCTTGTAATCCGCGCCTCACTCCTCGATCTCAATTCGCTCAAGGGTTGAGGCATGTTTGGTCAATGCTTTGATCGTGTCGAGCGGCTCGCAAGCGCCAAAGAATGCGTACATGCCCTTAAAGTTAGGCTCGTCTCTCGCGAGCAGCACAAAGCGCGTGGAAGCCTGGCCGGGATAAGGCTGCAGCATGGCGATCGCGCCTGCTTTGGGGCCATGCACCGAACAGCGTTCATCCGGGATCACAAAGTTCGTCCCTTCGGGACGCGCATTAATGGCGGCATACGCGCCCTTGACGCGGTCGCCAAAAGCGATATCGCGGTAATAGGGTTCCGTATGTTCCTTACCTGCGGCATCCGTCCAGGATGGCTTGCCCTTGGCCAGAGCGACAAAATTCATCACGGTCATCGGATGCGCGCCAGCGAAGAGCTCACAGGTCACCTTGCCTGCAGAGGTCACGAGCGTCGCGCGTATCGTCTTGTCTTTGGGGTATGGCGCGATGCGGATGTTATGGCCGGGCACGAACTCGGGCTGATCGGATGATGCCGGTTCAGCCGAAAGCGAGGCTTCCTGATCCGAAATCACCGTTTCTCCTGGCTGTGCCATGCTCTCCGAGGTGTCCGCGCCGCCGGCTTGCTCGTCCTCTGCCGCCCCATCTGTCTGCGCCTTGATACCGTCCGACGCCCCTGACGGCGTCACGTCTGACGATGCCAGATCTTCGGCAAACCCCGTCTGCATGCCCAACAGACAGATCCAAAAGACTGCAAAGATGACCGGAACATACTTTTTCATGACCGCTTCCAGATGAAAGACAAAAGGCTGAGCCCAACGACCGTGGCTATGTCTTGTCCCAGCATCGGGCGTATTGAGCCACACGGATAGAACAAGCCCCGCCCCAATTCCCCACGTCTATTTATCACCATTTGAAGCCACGCAATAAAACAGGGGGTTTGCCCCCAAAGACACACGCCGTATGCGCGGCATCGGCCCGCGCATAGGCGTGTGCCGCCGCGTATCGCCCCACGGGGCGATAGCGGCGGGCACTGGAAAAAATTATTGCTTCTCGATCACGATGATCGCGTTCGAAGCCGGGAAATCAACGGGATTTCCCTGTGCATCCATAAGATGGACACGGTGCTGAAGCGCCTTGACATACCCTGGCTGCAGGTATTGCGCCTCTTCGGGAGGCACAGGCAGGATCTGGGCACGCGGTCCAAGCCATTCGCGAAGCCGGTCGCAGTAATCGCGATAGGTCATGATGCCGTACTGTTCGCGCACCTCGTAGGGGAAGCTTTCGGGCCCCCAAGTATAGGTGTACATGAACTCCATAGCATCGGCGCTGTCGAGGCTGACCGTGTCCGGCCCGACGTACTCGAACGCGATATTACGGCCTTTGAACTCGCGGCAGAACGCCTCGAAGAAATCCTTTGCATCCTCGCAACAGAAGCGAAGCAGGCGCGGCTCATGAGGCGGCATGATGCCGTCACGAATCAGGATGCGGCCGCCAGGACGAATGACCTCAAACGCAGAGCGCAGCATGTCGCGGACGGATTCTAGGTGGAATCGCGTGCCATCGGCCCGCTCGACATAGCTGTAAATCTCGTGAAGGATGCTGCAAAAGATGACGCCGTCGAGCGTTTCGGCCGCGAAATATTTGGGCAGTTCAAACGCATTCCCCTCTATGATGCGCCAAGAGGCATTCTGGGCGCATTTTTTCTGTTCGAGCGCGACAACGACCTGATGGCTGCAGTCGAGACCGGTGATCTTTGCATCGGGGAAATGCTGTTCGAGCAGGTCAAGCACGACACCGCCGCCGGGCCCGATCTCGACCAGGCTGCCCGAATGGAGCCAGCGCAGCATGCGCGCTTTATCGGAACGCGCGGCATTCATCGTCAGGAGATACTGGGCTTCGTTGGCAAGGCGGTCAAAATCATCCTTGCGCAAGTGGTAGAGGTCGCACAGGAGCTTGAGCGCGCTGTGGTAGGAAACACTCGATTTTCGCTCATAGATCGAGAGAAGCGTGATCAGCGCGGTCGCTTCTTCGGCTTCACGGATCTCAAGGCTGACCGAGAACTGTCCGCCACGCCTGCCTTCGACCCCAAAGAGGATATCCGAGCTGTAGATGGCCGCCGAGCCATCCATGATGGCGGCAAAGCTCTGATTTGCAAGGATCGCCTCCATGAGCCGCTTGCGATAATTGGAACGGCTGACCGCGAGATCGCGCGTCGGCGCGGGTGCAAATGGCGAGAGCAAAGACGCGATCGGCGACATATCGACGTGGAAGATGCAATCGGGACTGAAAGAAACCGAGTTCTCCCAGAGATGCATGCCGATCGCGATGAGCTTCATCTGTGCCGAAGCCGAGAGGTCGCCCGAGGCTGCCTCGCAATACCAGAGCTGGCATTTTTGCATGCGCTGCGCGAACCAGGCGAATTCTTCTGCCGTCATGGATGCGATCACATCGGTGACGGCGCGTTCCGACTCGCCCACGCGCCTGCGCCCTTCGCGGAGATGCCCGATCCTGACGGCGAGCGGGATGTTCCGGCACCATCGCTCGGAACGCATCCCTTTGCCGAAGACATCCGCAAGCCAGCGGGACACTTCACTTTCAAAGGAAATACGTGCCCCGGACATCACATCTGGCGTCACCGAGCCGAAACGCTCATAGAGCGCATTCGTCATCAGGCCTTCGCGCACGCCTGCCGTATCGACCACATTGAGCAGGAAATAAGCCGTGGTCAGCAGCGCGATCGCGCGCTCCGTATCCCCCGAGACATACTGCTGCGCGATGCGATCCGCATTCTCCTGCAAAAACTCGCGCCAGGGCGCGAAGGCATGATAAGTGATCTCGCCACGCACGAACTGCCCGATCATGCCGTGACTGTGCACGAGCGCAAGCGATGTCGCTTCGCCGAGCGCATCCAGTCCCAGCCGCCTGAGCGTTCCGAGCTGACGCAGGATCTTTGCAGAAGCCTCGTTATGCAGGCTGAAATCGATATCCTTGAGCGCCGCAGTCCTCTGGAAAGCCGCGCCCTTGGAGATATCAGAAAACAGAAGCGCCGCATGGAAACACTCTGCCAGCCAGGGGATCGCACTGATCTCTTTGTACTTGGCCACGAGCGCGGAAAAACCTGCCATGCCGAGCACCTGCTCTGACTGGAAAAGAGACGCGTCGTTCTGCGCAATCCCCGCGAGCTTCTCGCAGATCGAAACTTTCAGATGCGCCCATGCCGGATTGATATCACCGACCGGATGCTCGATCGAAAGGACCGCTTCCTGAGCCGAACTGATGTCGAGCATGCCAGCGAGTTCCGGGTATGCCGCAAGCACGCCCGAATCACGAGATTCGACCTGCTTCAAAATATCCACGAGCGCCTGAACAGAAGAAAAAACCGTCATGATCCAAACTCCGTATGAAATCAGCTGTGCCTGACGATCATGGATATGGTTTTTTGTACCACACGCCTAAGGGCGGCATGCGCCCCTTAAAGGATGCGTGCGCGATCGCCCTTTTGTCTCCACAATGTTTTCACAGCACCAAACCGGCATACACATACAAAAAAAGCCGTGCACAAGGCACGGCTTTTTTTGAAAATCTGAAACGATTAACGTTTGGAGAACTGGAATCTTGCGCGAGCACCGCGGAGACCGTATTTTTTACGTTCTTTGGCACGGGAGTCACGGGTCAGGAAGCCAGCATGTTTGAGGGTCGGACGGAGCTTGGCATCATAGTTGACGAGCGCACGGGCGATACCCTGAAGGACAGCACCAGCCTGACCGGTCTTGCCGCCGCCGCAAACATTGACGATGACATCAAAGTTTTCAGCCATGTTCACGAGATCAAGAGGCTGACGAAGGACCATGCGGAGCGTGGAACGATCGAAGTATTCTTCAACGCTCTGCTTGTTGACGGTGACATTGCCTTTGCCGGGACGAAGATAAACACGCGCTACGGAGCTTTTACGACGACCTGTAGCTAACCACTGAACACTAATCATTTTTTACTCCTTCAGAAAGATGAACTACAGGGAAATGGTCTTGGGCTGCTGAGCGGCGTGCGGATGATCCGTACCACGATAAATCTTGAGCTTGCTCAACATCGTACGACCGAGGGAATTCTTGGGAAGCATACCCTTGACAGCGATCTTGAAGACATCTTCAGGCTTGGAAGCCATCAGTTTGTCAGCGGTGATCTCTTTGATTCCACCGACATAACCCGTGTGGCGATAGTATTTCTTGTCGCTGAGTTTCTTGCCCGTGAGGACGAGCTTGTCAACGTTCACGACGATCACGAATTCGCCCGTGTCAACATGCGGCGTGTACTGCGGACGATGTTTGCCACGAAGAATGCTTGCGACTGCTGCGGCCGCACGACCGAGGTGCTGACCTTCCAGATCGATGATGTACCAGCCCTGCTCAACCTCACCTGGCTTTGCACTGTATGTTTTCATTGCACACCTTTAAAAAATCTGCCCATTCGGGACAGGAAAGCTAGTTTTGGACGCTCTCACCTGAAAGCGATCCGAAAAAGAGGATGGTATTCTCGAACCCAACCGCATTTCTCAACGCTGTCAGATCCTATGCGCCATGGGCTCTGCGGCGCAAACTGCGAATTTACCCCTTCGCAGCGGCGCGCATTATAGAGAGCGTTTATTTTCTGGCAAGCTTTTTTTTTCGATATATAGAAGTTTTTTTGTTACAATTCAGCCCGTTGGCGCATTTTGAAGTCATCTGCGACATCAGCCAACGCGCCCTCCCCCTCACAACAGACGCATCATGCCACTCGACATTCCAGAAAGACTCTATACATTTTTCAAGACACACCCGAAGCTCGCGATAGCCTTTTCGGGCGGCTGCGATTCCGCCTTTCTGCTCGCCACAGCCCTGGATGCCGGCTGCGATGTGCGCGCATATTACTTAAAAACGGCCTTCCAGCCAGCCTTTGAACACGAGGATGCCCTGCGTTTCTGCGCGGAACGTCAGATCGAGCTCCATATCGTCACACTCGACATCCTGAGCCTTCCCGAAGTCGCAAAGAATCCCGCAGACCGCTGCTATCACTGCAAAAAGCATCTGTTCACCCGCATCCTCACGGATGCACGGCATGCGGGTTATGACACGGTCTGCGAAGGCACGAACGCATCGGATATCATCGCAGACCGGCCGGGATTCCGCGCCCTTCAGGAGCTTGGCGTGCAAAGCCCGCTCAGAGATGCCGGTCTGACAAAGCAGGCGATACGCACATTTTCGGAAAACCGCCTTCTGTTCACGGCAAACAAACCGGCCTATGCCTGCCTCGCGACACGCTTTCCCACCGGCACGCCGCTCACCGAGGAGGGGCTCAGGCGCATCGACACCGCCGAAACACGCCTGCGCGCGCTCGGCTTCCGCGACTTCCGCGTGCGATGCGTCCATGACATGGCAAGACTGCAGTTCACAGAGACAGACCTTGCGCTCGCGATATCCAAACGCGCCGAAATCTGTAACGCGCTCAGCCCCTTATTTGACGCGGTCTTGCTCGACCTTGATGTCGTCAGATGAGGCGCGCCTATGCGCCAAAGGCGCATACGGCGCGCATATATCGAACGCGCCTATGTTGCACATACGGCGCGCAAGAGACGTGTCACGACACGTCTC
>JAFZFY010000115.1 GCA_017555665.1 Pseudomonadota bacterium
CATTTCATCTAGCAGACGTACTTCACTATCAAAAGGAATTAAGCTTTCCAGACTAACCATTCTGACCTGATTTCTGGGCTCAGGCGTTTTGAACAACGGCATTGCATCCTCCTTCAAGGCAAACCCATCAGATTTTCGCACTGAAGCAAGGCTACGTCAATTGAAATGATCCACATTACCTTAGAAAAAAGTGGCGTTTTGTCCCAAAACGCCACTTATTTCACAGTCTCCGTGACACGTCTCTTGCGCGGCGTATGCAACGCATAGCCGCGCCCGCGAAAAAATCAGAGGCTGTCCCACCGCTGGGCGATCCTGGCCTTGCGAGCCTCACGGTCCAAAAGCTCGCGCTCCTCTTCGGCGGCGCGGAGATCCGCCAATTTTGCCCAGTATTTCTCAATCATGCCCGGCGGATATTTGCCTTCGATAAAGCGCGCAGGCGTGCGATAGACGACCTCGACACGCGCAAGCGATTCGGCATCCATAAACTCAAGGATGCGCTGCGAAATGACCGACAGTTTCGCGCTGATCGCAGGGTTCCCGTCAAGCGTCTTTGACGCGCCAGAAACCGATACATCCTTGCCCCACCAGGCATCCATATCCTCCAAAAGGCTCGCGCGCACATCGTCCGAAAGCTTTTTGCCAAACTCCGACACGCGTGCCTTGAACGCCTTCAGGTCGTCATCGCTCTTCTTTTCGGCAAAATCGACATCCTCGATAAACGCCCGGCGAATGTGTTTGAGCACGTATTCCGGAAGATCGTTCACAATGATATCGACGAGTTCGGTGATCTGGCTCTGAAGTTTTTCCTTGATCTGGTCGATGCGTTCGTCGAGCTGTCCAATCGTCTCACTCATTTCATGCCCTCCTTTATGGGAATGCGATTCACGGGGCTCCCAAATGATGATATAGAGCCCCTTGGTTTCAATCAGCCTTGCCAAGGCTTGCCACGCCATTTCAGGTTACCAAAATATCATGATTTTTACCATTGCCATTGAACCGGATATCAAGCTTGTCGAGCGACTGACATTCTTGCAGGAAGACCTCGGCAAGATCATCACATCACGCGGTGCCGACTCGCGCTGGATACGCCCCGAACACATGCATGTGCCGCTGCTCTGCCTGGGCACGCGCGACGACAGCGAGCTCCCCGACATCAACCAGATCATAAGACAGACCGCCGCCGAATTCCCCACATTCCAGCTAGAGATTTCAGGCATCAGCGCATTCCCGTCGCCCGAATGCCCGCGCCTGATCCAGGTCGATGCCCATGCCGGCGAGATCCTCGACGAGATCCGCGAACACCTCATGGACGGTTTCCGCGCCGCAAACATCGGCTTCGACGGCAGCGCCTATCGCGCCGCACTGCTCCTCGGCAGGGTCGCCACAAAAGCCGCCAAAATCACGCTGGCAGACGCGATACACGCCATCGAGGGCCTGAACTTCGGGCAATCCGAGATCTTCGAACTCGCCCTTTACAGCTCGGAACTCAAGGAATCCGGCCCATTCCACCAGGTCGTCTCGCGCTTCTTCCTCCAGAACGGCGAGACGGCTCCGGCAAAATCATTTTAAGCCTCGCTATCGGCTGCGCCGATACGCTCCGGCACGCCGTCCTATCGGCTGCGCCGATACGGCCGGCGCCCAGTTTTACGGATGCCAGACGGGTGTCTTGAGGCCGGGTGTCGCCGAGATCCGCGTCTGCCAGCGGCCATCCTGATTCATCAGGTAAAGGCGCGGCTGCTTGCCGTCGCGCGTCGATTCAAAGACGATATAACGCCCGTCCGGTGACCACGACGGCTCGCGGTTATGCCCCTGATCCTGCGTCAGACGCATGACTTCGCCCGTGTTCACATTGATCGTAAAGATATCGAAAACGTTGCGCTCGTCGCGTGCCGTAAACGCGATCAGATCGCCTTTGGGCGACCAGTCCGGCGTCGTGTTGTAATTCCCCACCCACGTCAGGCGGCGCATCCCCGTGCCGTCCGCATTGATGATATAGATCTGCGGCTTGCCGGAATAACTCGACACAAATGCAAGACGCTTGCAGTCGGGCGACCACGACGGCGATGTCTGTATCGAGTCGGGCATATCCGTGAGCTGCACGAGATTCGAGCCGTCCGCGTCCATGACATAGATATTGCCGTTCTGCTCGCGCGCCCCGGTAAAGGCGATCTTGCCCGCCTTGGGGCAATAATCCGCGCCAGATGCCCAGCCTTCAAAATCGGTCAGCTGCGTGAGCGCCTTGCCGGCGTAAAGGAAGATGTTGTCCCCCTTTGTCGACAGCTGCGTGTACAGCACGCCGCCTTTCGGCCCCCATTCCGGCATCACATTGATCGCCTCAGGCACGTCATAGGTCGAGCCGCCAAAGCCGTCCGTCTCAAACGAACGTATCGTGCGGAAATTGTTCCTGCCCTGCGCAGCAAACAATATACGGGTGCCAAAAACGCCGTCAGTCCCTGTAAAATAGCCGATGAGCTTGTTCACGAATTCGTGTGCCACGGCGCGGACGTTGCCAGGATTGACCTGCCGTTTGCCCATCGAAAGCGGCACCGGCGATGCCGAATCAATGTTGAACACCGCGAATTCAAATTCCGCCTTGTCGTGCGTGACCTTGTAATGCGCCTTGACAAGCACGGATGCGCCGACATTGTACCAGCTGTCGAACTGTATCGTGGACTGCGTGACCCCCTCTTTGGCGGCATTGACGAGGCCATACGTCTCGACAGGCAGAACTTCAAAAAGCCCGCTCATCGTGAGGTCGTTCCGGATGACTTCAGCCAGCGCGCGCCCAAGCCCGGCTTCATCGATGTTGTCGCCGATCTTCATCGAATCGGGCACGGCGATCGGGATCCGCACAGGCGGGCCGCCGGGCGTGACCGTGATCAGGCTCAGCGGATCCACGCCCAAGGCGATCGCCTGGTCATTGATCGCCGTCTGCCCGGCCTCGCCAGGCTGACCGGATTCCGACGCGCGCCCGGCTCCGTCAAGCGCTGCTTTGGCAGCCTTATCGCCATCCGGCTGCTGGGCAGACACGCCTGCAGGCATCAGCATCAGCAGACCGAGTATGTATGGCCATGATCGCTTCATCGCTTACTCTATGCTTAACGCGCAACAAATTCCACGCGCCGATTCAGGGCATAATCCTGCTCACGCGTGCCATGCGATGCCGGCATCTCCTTGCCGTAGGGCACGACCGACATACGCGAAGCATCCACGCCCAGGCTCACCGCGTGCGCCTTGACGGCATCCCCTCGGCGCTGGCTCAGCGCAAGGTTATATTCAGTCGTCCCGCGGTCATCCGTATGCGCCGCCAGGATCACGCGCATCTCCGGCTTCGCCTTGAGCACGGCGACATTCGCCTGAAGATCCTGCACTGCAGAGGTCGACAGGAAAGACTCGTCGAAATCGAAATAGATCACCTTGAACGAATCATCCAGCACAAAGGCCGGCCCGCCCGTCAGCTCGTCGTTCAGGATTTCTTCCACGGCGGCGGACGCATGCTTGCGGCGCTCGCATTCTTCCGCGTTCATCTCGGCTTCTTCTTTGGCCTGTTTTGCAAGGGTCTGAGCCAATCGCGCCTTCTGGCGCGCCGTCTCGACATCGCCGGCTTCCTGGGCCGCCTGCGCTTCCTTGAGCGCATTTTGCGCAAGCGCATAAGTTTCTGCCGCACATTCCTTGGCGTTTCCTGTGTTTTCCATAGCGGCGGCAGCATCCTTGAGCAGATCCGTCGCCGGCTCCTGGCTTGCACATCCCACCGCGCCGATCAGCCCCATTACAAGGCAAGATGTCATGAATATCCTTTTCATCGTTCCTCCTAATGTCCCCATACCGGGTTCTCATACCAACCCGTCAGTGTTGCCGCATTCTGTGATTTGCCGTCCGCCGTCGAGATATAGATCCGGCTTGAGCCGTCGCGTGTCGATGAAAACGCGAGATAACGCCCGTCAGGTGACCACGTGGGCTTGTCATTCTTGCCCTGCTGCTGCGTGATGCGCATCAGGTCTGAACCGTCCTCGCGGATCACAAAGATATCGAGACCCTTCTGTTCATCACGCGCGCTGAACGCGATCAGGCCGCCTTTGCCCCATGCCGGATTCGTGTTGTATTTGCCCGCCATCGTGAGCCGGGTGACATTGCTGCCATCTGCCGACATCGTATAGATCTGCGGGTTCCCGCCGCGATCCGACACAAACGCGATCTTGGAGCAGTCGGGCGACCACGCCGGGGACGTATCGATCGCGCGGTTGTTCGTCAAACGCCTCAGGTCTGAACCGTCTGCCGCCATCGTATAGATCTCGGCATCGCCGTCTTTAGAAAGCGTCAAGGCGATGCGGCCGTTGCCCGCGCAATACGCCGCGCCGCTGTTCATGCCGGGATGCGACGAAATGCGATGCCCGGCGCCTTTCGTGACCGTGTAAAGATCCGGATTGCCTTTGGCATAACTCGTCAGCAGAACCGTGCCGCCAGCGCCCCAGGCCGGCAACAGCTCGATCGCTTCCGAGCGCGTCACACGAGAGACCTGGCTCCCGTCCGTCGTCATCATCACGACTTTGGCTGCCTTCGTGCGGCCATCACGCGTCACCGCAAGCAGCGACTGGCCAAAAAAGCCGGGTTCTCCCGTAAAAAATTGCACGACCGCATTCACGAACGCGTAAACAACCTTGCGGTAGTTCTCGGCACTCGCTTCGTGCGAGCCGTATTCGATGCGGATCTGCTGATTCCCCTGCACATCGAACAGCCCGAAATCGAGCGTCATCTTCGAGCCGTCCTGCCGGACTTCGCCCTTGATCAGCGCCTGCGCGCCAGACACATACCACTGGTCATAATTCGTCGTCGCGAGCTTTTCAGCCGACAGGCCCGGCAAAAAGGATGCCTCCGGCACGAGATCAAAAAGCCCCGTCAGCTGCAGCGTGTGCTTGAGAAGATCGTTGATACTGCCGGCATCCGTATTGGACTGCACCGGCGCAAGCGCAAGCGCCAGACGCTGTGAGCCGACCTGCACCGTGAATGCCGTTTGATTGACCGGTTGCGCGGGCTGCGCATAAGCCTCTGCGCCACACAGCGCCAACACAGCCCCCATCGCTATGATACAAAATCGCTTCATGACCGCCTCCATGCGAATGATTGCCTCATCTGGCAAAACGCCTGTAGTTTATAGATATTCCTGTTTATGGCAATTTCTTAGGGCAACGGCGCGCGGCCGTATCGCCGCAGGCGATAGGACG
>JAFZFY010000116.1 GCA_017555665.1 Pseudomonadota bacterium
CGTTGGGCGCGGCTATGCGTGGCTTACGCCGCGCGTTGGGCGCAACAGAGACGTGTCACGACACGTCTCTACGTTGGGCGCGGCTATTTCATACGCCGCGCGTTGGGCGCGGCTATTTCATACGCCGCGCGTTGGGCGCGGCTATTTCATACGCCGCGCGTTGGGCGCGCATTAAATCGACGATGTCCACGTGATGCTGTTGATGGCGATTCGGTTGTTCTTATTGTTCGCGGACGATGATTTTTCGGGCGCGATGGTGAACGTCGTTGCGGAAACGTCATCAAATTTGAGCGTCGTGGTCTTGTACTCGATGCCCGAGAACTGGATCTTCTGTGTGGCGCCGTTGACGGTAACATCCAGGAAGCAGCCGGAGGTGGCACAGTTCGGGGTATAGGCATACCAGTCGATGGTGATGGTGCCGAGGCCCACGATACCGGAGACCTTGATGTAATTCGTCTTGCTGGAGTTGCCGGTCATGACGATCATGTCTTTGTATTTGTTGTTGCTGCCGGTGTCTTCAAAGTTGCCGACGGCTTCGAGCGACATGCCGTTGCCATAATTGACCGTATATTGCGCCGAGTAGCTGGAGTCCTTGTTTGTGGCATCATAGAAGGTCTCGGTGTGCGAATGCGTGAAATCGCCGGGCTCGGGAGGCGTGACGATGCCGCCGCCCGAGGTTTTGACGATATCGGCCACGGTGCGCGGTGCAATCTTGGAGCGTTCGTAATCATAGACGAGCACGCCGGTGACGGTGTAAGTGGCATCCTTTTCCATCGCCGAGGAGAGCGCGGTCTTGCCGATGATGTAGTCATCGACATAAGCTGCATTCTGGTTTGCATCGACACATGCCCAGAGGACGCGGCCTGTTTCGAGGTCTTTTGCTGTGAGGCCTTCTGTCTTGACGAGTGCGCTGTTGTAGAGGTTTTTCGCGCCTTCGAGTTCCTTTGCCGTCAGGACTTTGGGATCGGGAATGGAGGCGGTGCCGAGCTTGGTGACCGTGGTATTGGTGAGCTCGAGGAAATCGTAATAGACATCGGTCGTGGCCTCGACACGGACGAGATCGCCCACGCTCACAGCAGCTGCGGCTTCGGCATCATAGATGTACACGCCCGCGATATCCTTGTCGTCCTGGATGAAGAAGCCGGTGGCCTTGGAGAGATCGTCTTTATGCGCGATCGCGGTGACGATGCCTTCGACGGTGACGGATGCGCCTTTGCCGAGCGTTCCGGCGATGAACTGATTGCGGATGTCGAGGATTTCCGAGACCTGGACCGGGCAGCCGTTGTTCGTGCCTGCCTGCTGCGGGCATTCATCACAGGCATCGCCGAAGCCGTCATGATCGGTGTCTTTCTGATCCGTATTGGCGGTGCTGGGGCAGTTGTCTGAGGCATTGGGGATGCCGTCTCCGTCTTTGTCGTTGGGATTGAGCTGGCCGCAGGAGGAATCGTTGGCGGCGCAGAGCGGATAAAGGTCGCAGATATCGCCGATCGTGTCGCCGTCTTCATCGGGCTGGGCTTTTTTGTTGTCCTGAGGACGGATCGGGTTAAACATGTCGGGGCAGTTGTCTGAGGCATTGGGGATGCCGTCGCCGTCCTTGTCGTTGGGATCGGAATAGTCGCCGTCGTAAAGCGTCGTCTGCTGGACAGTCGTGTCTTCGGGGCGCGTGCGCATGGGCGTGCATGTCGGCTCCGAGTCGGGTGTACCGCAGAAGAAGAGCTTGTATTTGGCGCGCGAGCTGGTTTCTGCGTAGGTGTACTGCGCGCCCGACAGCTTGGTGCAGATCGACTTGGGAGACGAACAGACGCTGACTGTCTCGCAGCCGGATGTGGTGATGAGGTAGGCATCGCCATAGATGAGGTTTCCGCTCATCATGACGAGCAGGACATCTTGCGGATCGGCATCGATGACCGCGCGGTGCGCGGTGCGCGACGCGGTTTTCTTGAATATGGCGATATCCGCGACAAGCCCGGTCTTGAGGCTGCCGAGCACATCGGGAATGCTGAATGCCTCGGCGGCATTGGCTGTCGCCATCATCCACAAGGCATAGTCGCTGAAATGGCTGTTGTAGTAATACTTGTTGAGGAAATCCGCGCATTTGAGCTCGCGGAGGATATTGATGGAACCCGAAGCGGTCCAGTCTGTACCGAGGGCGATTTTGACCCCGAATCGGTCATAGAGCGGCACTTGCGCGGTGTCGCCATAGAGCGAGATGTTCGTGCGGGGGCTCCAGATGAGCTTGCTGTTTCGTTCGCCCATGAGCGCCATGACGGCGGGTGTCGCGGCGATGCCGTGAATGATCGCCAGGGAGTTGTTGAAGATATCCTTGGCACCGCTGCCTTCGCCGCTCAGACAGCGAAGCTCGTTGAGCGCGGCCTGGTTGATGCCTTCGCCGATATGCGGGCCGAAATAGCTCGTCTTGACGTTGTACTTGTATTTGGTGCATCCGGAATCGTACTGCGCGCCGCCGCCATCGCCCAGCGGGAAAGTCTGGTAGGTCGTGTATTTGGCGTTGATGGCCTTCATGTCGCTCGAAGAGTCGAGGTTGCGGACAAGCCCGGTCGCGCCGCCGGAGCCGAACAGGGCCGTCGTGCCCGACATGAGCTGTCGAAGTTCGCCGACATCTTCATAGCCGCTTGTCGATTTGGCGTTATGGTTCGTGTGGCCGTTCTGGTTTTTGCGCCAGTCATGGCGGTGGTCAAAGCGTTCCTGTCCCCAGGAATCCGGGCCCTGGTTGGTATAGGTGATGTGGTCGTGCGCGTTGATGAGGCCCGGGCTGATGACGCCGTTCGGGCAGGTGATGACCGTTGCGCCGCTCATGTTGGGATCGCAGCCGACATAGGTGATCTTGCCGTTTTCGATGACGACGCTGCCGCCCTCGTAGGTCTTGTCTACGGCGAGCACGTCGCCGCGAAGGACGATTTTGGAGCCGCTTCCGGCGCGTTCGCAGGCCGTTGAGCCGCCGATTTGTAGTGTGCCGCAGGAGACGATCGGAGGCGTGTCGTCATCGGGCGTGACGACCGGGATGGGAACGCATGCGCCGTCTTTGCAGTATTGCGTGTTGGGATCGCATGCCGGGACGCACTCGGTCGGCGGCGTGATCACGGTCTGGCATTCGCCGTCCTTGCAGATCTCGTTTGCGCCGCAGTCGGTGTCTTTGGTGCATTCGGGTTCGACAGGCTTGTCGACGCATACGTAATTGACGCAGTCCTGATTGGCGGCGCAGTCGGACGCATCCAGGCATTCGAGCGTGTCGATGCATTTGCCGTCCGCGCAGAGCTCGCCAGGCGCGCAGTCGGTGTCTTTGGTGCATTCGGTCGTGACGGGCTTGTTTTCGCACTTGTTGTTTTTGCAGATCTGGCCGGCATCGCAGTCATCATCGATGACACATTCGAGTCCGAGTGAGGTGCATTCGCCGTTTGTACAGGCTTGACCCGTGGGGCAGTCGGAGTCTTTGACGCATTCCGGTTCAACCGGGAAGTCGATGCACTGGTTGTTAATGCAGTGCTGATTGGCTGCGCAATCGGAATCCTGCAGGCACTCGGGTTTTACGATGCAAACGTAATCTCGGCAGATCTGATCGCCAGAGCAATCAGAGTCTTTGGTGCATTCGTGGGTGACGGGCTTGTTTTCGCACTTGTTGTTTTTGCAGACCTGATCAGCATCGCAGTCATCATCCGCGACGCATTCGAGTCCGAGTGCGGTGCATTTGCCGTTTTGGCATGTCAGGCCGGTGGGGCAGTCTGTGTCGACCGTGCATTCGGGCGTGTCGGGCTTGATCTGGCAAGTGTTTTCAACGCATTGTCGGCCCTCTCCGCAGTCGGTGTCGGTGATGCATTCGGGCTCGATGGGCTCGTCTATGCATTTGCCGGCAGAACAGATCTGTTCGTCGTTGCAGTCGGTGTCGAGTGTGCATTCGGGCTTATGCGGATCGTCGAAGCACTGGTTGCTGAAGCAGATCTTGCCTTCGCCGCAGTCGCTGTCTTCTTCGCATTCGGGAGGCTGTGGCTTGATGACGCATGTGTTGCTGATGCACTGCTTGTCTGCACCGCAGTCGCTGTCGATGGTGCATTCGGGCTGAACAGGCTTGTCGTAGCACATGCCGCTGAAGCACATTTTGCCTTCGCCGCAGTCGATATCGTTGGTGCATTCGGGGACGGCTGCCGGCTGGCAGACGCCGTTCTGACATGCGGTTCCAGAGACGCACGGCGTATAGGTGATCGCGTTGTTCACGCAGTTTACGATCACGCCGTAATCGCAGTATGGATAGGACTTTGAGGCATCGCACTGGTTTGGCTGTTGCTGTGCGCATGCGCCTGTCTGGATGTCGCAGCCGTATGTGCATGGCACGACAGCGAGCGTTCCGCCCAGGCATTGGATGGACTGGGTATTATCCATGCAGACGGATGGCGTTGTCGCGGGATCGCAGGTCGATGGGGTCGGCTCGTTGTTATGATTGGTGTCGGCGCAGCCTCCACAGAGTGCGAGTAGGGAGAGTATTGCCAGAATACGGCTTTGGGTCTGCATGGAAAGGCCTCCGGGGTGACAGATGGTAGATGATGTCAAAACCGTATTTTGAAAATACGGGAACGCGAATCTAATGATTTTTATATTTTCAGTCAATATATGAATATATATATTTGTATCTGTAAGGTATGGCGCGATCCTGTGGTTACGGAGAGGGCAGAAGTGGAGGCGCAGATGTGGATTTGGACGGTGTTTTTAGGCGTGAGAACGTATATGCGGGCGTGTAGGTATTCAGATGGTGATGTGGTTGAGATAATATAAATGAGATTGGTTAGATATATGTATGCAAATGTGGTTGTGGATAAAATATATAAAAAGGCGCGGTGTATCCGCAAGGCGGATAGACGCGCCGAAAAGCCGCGTATCGCCCTTGTGGCGATAGCGGCGCGCGCATATCAGCTGTTTGATTCGAGGTGGTTGGCGGCAAACATGAGGATGAGGCCGATCATGGTGCCGTTGAGGTCTCCGGTGATGAAGACGTGTTCCTTTTCGGCGGTCAGCGAGAGGGCGTTGAGGAGCGCGCCGAGGCCCGGAATGCCGAGTTTTGAGGCGGCCTGAAGGATGTCCGGCCAGAGTGTGGTGAAGGATTTGGCATCATCTGGCGTGGCGAATACGGCATCGAGGTTGAGGTGCGGGCGGTCGGCTGTGGACATGGAGCCGGTCATGGCCACCGGGGGTTCGAATTTGGGGAAGCTGCTGCCGAGACGGACATCACGTATGCCCTGAACCATGAGGAAAAGCGTGGGCATGCTGTCGGAATCGCTTGCCGAGATGTTCCCGAGCGACTGGAGGAAGGTCTGAGCTTTCCCGGCATCGGCGAGTTCTTTGTCGCGGGCGGTCACGATGCTGTCGACGTGTGCGACATCGAGCGTCGGGAGGACTTCCGGCCTGAGGAACAGGACTGTGTTCGGAGCGGCGAGATAGAGCGCGCGTTTGTAGATGCCGGAACGCGGGTTGTATCGTCCGTCGTTGCTGTCGGGGACGGCGAGCGGCCGGGCGTTATGGTCTTTCCAGTCGAGTTTGGTGGGGAAAGATTCGGTGATGTATTTTTTGAGCTTGTCTTCGGGGATCTGGTGAGAGACGGCGAGGAATGTCTCTGCGTACAGCGCGGGGTTAGCCGTGGCGATGAGCATGGCCTGGATATCATTGACGGGGTCGATATCTGACGCGCCGAGCGCGAACCTGTAATCGGGGAAAGCGCGGAAGAGTCGCCGGATCGAGTTTTCGAATTTGGATCCAGCGACGCGGTCGTTGCGTATGAGTACGATGAGCTTGGCGTTGCCTGGCGCGAGGACGTGGAGGTTGGGCATGGTCGCGACATCTTTTTTGACGGCGGCGAGTTTCTGCTTGTCGTTCGCGAGGTCGTAGGCGGGGAGGTCTTTTTCGGGCTCCGGTTCGGGCTCGGGCTCTGGGATGACGATGGAATCGGGATCGAGTGCCGGGGCGGCGTTGTCGTCAAACGATTCCTCGAAGGGATCGTCTTCGGATTCGACTTTTGGGGGCGGCTCGTAGTCGTTGCCTTCATCAGACCAGTCCTCGACATCCATCATGCCGAAGCCGGAAAGCGGCTCGTTTGACCACGCCATATCGATGCCGAATTCGGCCTGGTATGAATCGACGAGAAAGCCTGCGATGTAGAAAAAGCAGGCATGACAGGCGATCGCGAGCGTCCATGATATGATCCGGATGCGCCAGCGCTGTTTGGGGGTTTCCGGCGGTTCGATGACTGGCTTATAGACGAATCCCGGTGGAAATTCGGCGGTGTGTTCCGAGGATTTGTCGGTCATTAGGGCGGTCATGCGAAGCGGTCTGGTCGGAAGTGTTGGATGCGTCGTTCGCGGCGCGGCCTCTGGATATGCCGGAAGCGTCGTGCGTGGCGCGAACAAAAGAAAAGCGCCCGCATTGGGGCGCTTTTGAGAAGATCAGGGAGGGATTTACGGATTGATGACGAACTCGGCGCGACGGTTGCGCTGATGTTCTGATTCGCTGGAAGCACCGCGAACGACGGGATCCGTATCGCCGCGTGATTTGGCAGAAATGCCGCTGACACCCATTCTGGAGAGGATGTTCTTGGCGGCATCGGCACGGCGTTTTCCGAGTGCCATGTTGTATTCTTCGGTGCCGCGTTCGTCGCAGTGTCCGACGACCTGGACATTTTTGACATCGCTTCTCGATTTGATGCAGTTTGCATTTTCCTCGATGGTGGACTTGGCATCACTGCGGATGGTGGCTTCGTCGAAATCGAAGTAAGCGAGTTTCATCTGGCAGACGGGTGCATCTACACAATGTTTATTTTTGCAGATCTTGCCAGCTGGGCAATCCTCATCGACGAGGCATTCGGGTTTGGGGACGCAGCGGTTATTTTCGCAGAGATGATCTGGCGGGCAATCCTCTTCAACGGTTTCGGGATAGCATTCGGGGCCGCAGCGTCTGTCGCGGCATTTCTGTCCGGCGGGGCAGTTGATGCCGACTTCAGGGTTGCAATAGCCGTTGATGCGCTGGCATGTGCCGCTGTTGCAGATATAGCTTTCGTCTTTTTTGCTTGAGCAGTGCTCGTCGTTTCTGCATTCTGCGCATTTGGCATTGAGGCAGTATTCGTCGTAAGATTTTTTGCTCACATCTGCCTTGCAGTCAGTATCTTCGTAGCACTCAGGATAAGAAGGGGAGCAGCCATAAGCCAGACAAACCATAAAACCGGCGAGAACTGCCGCCAGAACACTACGAGTTTTTACCATTGATTCCTCCTTGCAGGAAAACAAGCTTTTATTTTAAGACTCCAATGAATCACCAATCAGAAGCGGCAAACAGCTATGCCTGTCGCAGTTCGCGCAACTCTACTCGGATGGCGATGTTTTGTCAAATAAACAATCTTTTGCCGTGACTGTTCAGCGCATAGGCATTGGAAGGTGCGGGTGGGGATTGCCGGCAGCGGCATCCGGGGGCGCGGTGGCAGTGGCGATCGCGTATCGGTGCCGTGGCGCAGCCCGGATCGCGGGCGTGCAGGCGGCTGAACGGCAGCGCGGTTTGGGGCATGCCGCGAAAAAATGCTTTATTTGATGCGGGGGGTGCGATAATATACGGCAAAGTGTGGGTTCAGAATTATCTGGATCATCAACGATCGATTTCCGGAGCCTTTATGACGACAAATTCTAATGTGCAGCCAGTGATGACGTCGGATCCTTCGATACCGGCTGTGTCGGATCCTTCGATCCGCGCGGTGAAAACGAATTCGAAGCTGATACATGTGCTTCTGATATTTCTGGTGCTCGTGGCCGTGGTCGCGATCGGCGTGTCTGTGTTCCTGCTGATGAACCAGGTGCGTCAGAATGAAGACAACGCGGCGCGTCAGAAGGAAGCAGCGGCCGCCTTGAAGCGCATCAACGCGCAGAGCTATCGTTCGGAAGACGCGCTTGTCGATGACAGCGAGAGCGAGAATACAGACGATCATTTTATGTTTTTCAGCATATACTCGACGCCGACAGGGGCAGATGTGTACCGCAATGGCGTGTATATCGGGATCACGCCCATAGAGCAGAAGCGCATGCTGAAGTCGGATGACATGGCTGATCTTCTGGTCGTTCTGGATGGCTATACGATCGAGCGCCGTTCCTTCCCGATGAGCGAGAATTTTTCTGATGCGGTGACGCTTGAGAAGAAGGTGACCGCCGTGGGCGCGCCAGTGCGCCGTCAGGATGATGCGGATCAGGCCGGAGACGGCGTGGTGGCGAACAGGGCTGTGGTCATCGGTTCCGCAGATCACGACGGCGCAGCCAAGGGTAGCAAGGGCGGCAAAGGCGGCAAGAGCGGCAAGGGCGGCACCAAAAAGACGGCCGTCGTGGATACCGGCATCGTTCTGCCCGACTAATTTTTTAATCATCTCTGCGTCCATTGGTATGGCGCATCCTTTCATCTCCTTTTTTTAGGTGGTATTTTCTATGTCCGAAGAGATCCAGAACAACGAAGAACAGTCCGGCGGCCTTGATATCGATATGAGTTTGTGCTGTCCGGGGCCGGATGCGCGTCCGGAGCCTTATCACGCAGTCATGAAGATTGGCGAGGATGGCAATACCGATGGGCAGCTGTGGGGCATGGGTTCCCAGCTGATGCTTTTTGACGACCTTTCATGCGCCAAGCAGATCATTGATGCGCTGGGCGATGCGAGCTGGCAGATCCGTGGCGTGACGAAAGCGCATCTGGGCGAGCTGAAGAAACTTCAGGAAGCCGGTGTCGCGCAGCTCTTTGTCATCGTCGGTTTCGTGAACGGCGGAAGAATCGAGGCCATGCCGCTTGACGAGCATCAGGCTCGCATGAAGAAAGCCGGCACCCCGCCGCCCATTAAACGCTGATCGCTGCTTTCATGGAAGCCCACCCAGCCGGGTGGGCTTTTTTTCTCATTGCCGGAAGGGCATGATTCACGGTGTCGCTATGATTATTGCATTTTCAGGCGTCGACTGCGCGGGCAAATCGACGCAGATCGAGCTTCTCAGACAGTATTTTATCTCGCAGGGCAAGACATGCGCCGTGTTCTGGTATCGTCCCGGCTATTCGGCCGAGATCCAGCGCCTGAAGGATCTGGTGCGTCCGCTCTTTTCACGCGGCAGATCGGGGGGGCGCGATGCGCCGTCCGAGGGCGCGCCGTCTGCATCAGGCGGCGTGGCTGCGCCTCCCCAGGCGCGGGTTCCTGCCCCGGTCTGGCTCGTGACCGCGATCCTGGATGCCGTCGGTCAGTATGCGGTCAAGCTCCGCATCCTCGCGAAGCGATATGACGTGGTGATCTGTGACCGCTATGTGCACGATGCCTGCCTTGACCTGGCGTTCAAATTTCCGGGGTTTGCATGGTCTGATGCCGTTTTGCAGGCGATATCCGTGCTGTTTCCAAAGCCCGACATCTCTCTGCTGCTGTGGCTGCCTTACGATGAAATGATGGCGCGTGTCGAAGCGAAGAATGAGCCGTTCCCGGATGCGCCGCGTATCCGTCGCATGCGCTGGCGCGCGTATGATCTTCTTGCTGAACGCGAGGGCATCACGGTCATGGATGTTACGGGCGATATCGAGACGAACCGGAAAGCCATTTTGCGTGCGGTTCTGAACGTTCAGGCGTAGGCGTGTATCGATGGGCGCGCCTATGCGTTGCATACGGCGCGTTTTGTGTGCGTATCACGGCGCGTTTTGTGTGCGTGATACGGCGCGTTTTGTGTGCATATCACGGCGCAATTTGTGTGCATATCACGGCGCATTTTGTGTGCTTATCACGGCGCATTTTGTGTGCGTTTCACGGCGCATTTTGTGTGCGTGATACGGCGCGTTTTGTGTGCGTGATACGGCGTGGTTTTGTGCGTGATACGGCGCGTTTTGTGTGCGTATCACGGCGCATTTTGTGTGCATATCACGGCGTGGTTTTGTGCGTGATATGGCGTGTCTCAGCTCAGGGCATAGGCTTTACATAAGTGTTTAGGATCATATGCTTGAGCATGTAGAGTTCTTCGGTCATATCCTGTTCATAATTGTAAGGATAGATGAGCCCTTCTGCATATTTTCCTGTGACGGAGAGCATGATATATAATAAATTTATAAAGAACTTCTTTTCAGACATGCTCACGTCAAGTGTTTTGTCTTTCTGAGCCTTGAGAAAGAGCAGGTGGAATTTGTTGGCGAATATTGAGACGGCCTCATTATAGGGGCGCATTTGTTCTTCCGTGCAGCCCTCGTGTTTGACATAAGTGTCGAAATTTCGATTAAATCGGAGGATATCTTTATGATTTTTATATAAGTCAATGAAGCAGTCGAGGAAGTATTCAAGTTCTTCGGCAGCGGTCATATCGTTGCCGTTGCAGGCTTGGAACATCTGTTCCTCAAGGCTGTAGTATTTGTGCCATAATCTGGTCGCGATTTCGATGACGAGATCCGGCTTGGTGCCGAAATATCTGTATAGCGTTGCGATGCCGATACCGCATTTATTGGCGATATCCTGCAATTTTACGGCTTCGATGGAGTGCTCTGCAAACATTTGGAAACCCGTTTCCAGAAGTTTTTCTCGGCGTTCTGCCATCAGGCTGGCATCTTGTGTTTTCTTACTCAAGCGTTCGCTCCCGTGCATGAAAAGTTATGGATCACCTCGTGGCCGCGTTTCAATCTCTTTGCGCCGGCTCGCCTGGTCGTTTGGCACTTACTGACGCCAGATATCAAACGATTGCAGTTTATATCGAAATATTTGAGAATCAAGGGGGGATGTGTGTATAATTTGTTACGATTCAATTCATGGGCGTTTTTTTGAAGTCATGTAGGCGGATAGGCATTGGCATTAGGCAGTCGTTGGCCGCACAAGAGTATTTGCCCTGAGGGCATATAAGTGTTCGGCTGCTTACAGGCGCGAAATGTGCTGAAATGCTCATGATTAAGAGGGTGGCTGAACTGTAACAAAAAAAATGCAATCAGGATTTGCGTTCCATGTTGGTGTGTGATAGTTAAACAATCATGGGAATTGCTCATGGTGGAGCATGGCTGTGAGAGGGTGATGGATATGATCGCAGCAGATGTGTTGTCCAACATAGGGTGTTTTAAGGCGAACGTGTCAGGGCCGTTGCTCCTGCGAGCGTAAAAGAAGCCGGTCGTATTGCCGAAGGCAATAGACCGGGCGCTGCGCCGTATTGCGCGGCAATAGGCGCAGTCTAAAAGAGGCCGGAAGGGGAAAGACCGCATGGAGTGGTGTGTTGCGCGGTCTGGCGAGCCCTGAAGGCGTTATCCTCGGGAATCGATTAGGTGAAATAGCGTTTTGAGAGAGAGTCTACCACTAACATAAGGAGAAAAACGATGGGACTTTTCGGAAGCAAAGTGACGTCTAAGAACGCCATGGACAAGATCGAGAAAGGTAAAGACGACAGCAAGTACATGATGGATCTGTACATCCGTGCAGATGGCCAAGACAATGTGGGGCTGATGTTCGATTTGCCGAATGTGGCGGTTGGAGGCACCAGAGATGTGCTGCCCAAAGATATTTTGAGCGCGGTCGGGCAGAGTTACGAGCATTTGCTGAATCAGGGATACACCACGTTGTCGTTCCAGAAGAAGGGCTTTATGCGCGGCAGTGTCGACGAGCCTTACAAGTGTGAGACGACTACGCATGATGTGCTCACCAGGGTCCGCTTGACCGGTCAGGAGATCAAGGCGGCGTTCACGTACATCAATGCCAAGCGCACGCATAGTTATACGCCAAATTATAATAGCGCCACGTTTGCGACGCATGTGCTCAAGGCGGCAGGCATATCGCTTCCTTCCAAGCTTCATGAGCTTAGTGTCAAGGAGGGGAAAGATGAAAAGATCATTCGCACCAGGCGGGCATCCAAGGAAGGCGCAATCAAGGATTATGAGGCTGATGCCGAAAAACGTATCGCGCAAAAGAGAGGTTATTATGCCGAGTCGTTAAAGGAGTATTCGCTTTCAAATCCACTGGAACGAAATGCCGCTGTAGATCAGGCACGGGAAGAGTCTTCTCGGATCAGGGCAGAACGTGACAGAATCATTGCTGAGAAAGGTCAATCAGAGAAGGAAGAGGATAAGAGGCTTGTGGATGAATGGAAAGTCAAAACTATCATGGCCAGTGACAGATATGATGGTATGAAAGGTTCTACTGGGGATCTGAGGTACTATAGAGGGGACATGGAGACGAATGAGAGCGGAATCCAAAATATTCAGCAACGCAGTGTGATTGGCTATCAGACGTGGAAAGTGAAAGACAACGAGGGGCTGTCGGATCGCCTGAAGCATGCAGAGGATCTATCAGAAAGAAAAGAGTGGACGCTTTATTCGACTGCGGCCGGTTATGATGCGTCTTCTGAGCGTGACGAAGATAAAAAGATGATGACGAGGTATACGGCGGGTAAGAAGATTTCATCTGTGGGGGATGAGAACCACGGGTATCATGAAAATTTGGTGTCAAGATTTCAAAAAAAAGATGTCAAAAAATAGCGCACTAGAGATCCTGGATGTGTGTTCGGTGCAGTAAATGGCGCAATATTAAGCGCACAAGGTGATGTTTCCCCCGTCTGGCATGGTTCAGACGGGGATTTTGGTTTTGCGGATGCAAAGAGAAAATGCCCTCTGCATTTTTTTTGAAAAAATAATTTGACAGCAGTGCGGTGTGCGCGTATAAGCCGCTCCTCGTTGACGGGCTCAAAACTGAGTCCTCGACAGATTTGAAAACCGAAGAAGAGAGAGAAACAAGCAGAAGTGCGAGCCTAAAAAAGAGGCTCTGTGTGACAGAGACCTCGAAGATGCGAAAGCATCAGTTATAAGAAAACTAAGGACGTTCGCGAGA
>JAFZFY010000117.1 GCA_017555665.1 Pseudomonadota bacterium
CAGTTGCCGTTGGGTCATGCGCCCCCGATTGATAATTTTTCTTTTCGGAAAACCATGCGAGCGCAAAGTCGCCTGTGACAGCCATATCCGGATTCATGGACTGAATGGCTGCCATGATCGCCCCGGCAGTGCTCCCCTCTGATTTGCTCTCTTCTGCCTCGGAAGCATCTGCCGCAAGCGCAGCCATGAGTTCCGCTTCTTCTTCGGGCGTTAGCGTTCCAGATGTATCCGCTTGAGCGCTTTCGCTCTCAGGCTCCAAAACCTCATTCTCTTCTAAAGCTGTCGCTTGTACTTCAGCTTTATCAGAAGCAGAATCACCTGGTGTTTGTGCGTCCGCATCACCCGATATCGGCGCATTTTCAGTCTCGCTAGAAACAACAGCCTCCGAGGTCTGTGCAGACACCTCTGATTTAAGCTGCCCATCGTTCGATGGAACATCGTTCGGTTGGGCATAGCCGGTCGATGCACAAGATATTAATAATAAGATCACAATCGCCGACCTCATTATTAATATATCTTTCCTATGGTTATGATTATACATTATGAATTCTCCAGGTACAGTTCAGTCCTCTGGCGTTTGTATATATTCAAATAGACAGCCGCTCGAGCGGTTTAGAGTGCATCAAGCCATAGCTCAAGCACTTCAAGCATAAAGCCACCCACCTGGTTTAAAGTGCATCAAGCCCATAGCTCGAACGCATCAAGCCCAGAGATACGCAACACAAATGCGCATCAGCGCTTCGAATACATACAAAGCGACGACTCACACACAGATGCTATGATCCCGTCATATCGGCAGCATCTGAATTGAACGGCAATCGTGCCCGTGAATACTCCACAGCACCCTTGCTTTGCCCAATACAGACGCCTCGCTTCGCGGCATTAAAGGCAGAGAAAACGCGCTGGCATCAGTTAAACCACACGCCATTCATCCGCTCAAAAGCCGCAGATAACGACATTCCGCCATCAAACGACACAATCAGCGCATTAAAATGTGCAAGAATCCAGACTGTTCTTTAACTACTCACATAAGCCAAAGCCATAAAAGGATCACAGGAATTGAGCATCAGAATGCTCATACTAAAGGTACACTTATCCTGCGATCAATGGCGGCGAATGCTTGGGAGCCTGGTATAATGTTTTATTGGAGAGATAGACAATCTGCAGCTGGCGGACCTGCACCTCTTTGGAGATCAGAACGACCTCATGAGGCTGGACATACACCGCGCGTACAGCTGGAGCAAAGACGGATGCGTGTGCGAGCAATCCAATGACCGGACAGTGATCGTCGTCCCCATTGGGAAATCCGAAATCGTATGTATCGACTTCGTGAAAATGCTCACTCAAACAGTTCGGTGCCAGATGGATCACCTCACCTGTCACTGAAGAATGCACATGCTCGGACACGCTGAAATGGTAATAAAACATACCGACCGAAATCACTTGGAAAACAAGCAACACTCCGGCAAGTTTGCGAAGACACACATGACCATGCTTCATAAATGAAGCAAGAAAAGCGGTCAAAAATGTCAAATTCTTCGCAACCATTCACTATCCTCATGTGCTGAACATGCTCAGCGTGGATATTATTAAACAATACAAATTATATCATGTCAATAGAATTAATGTATGCGTGAGAACTACAGTTTAACCGCCTCACGCCTGACATCGCCCCGATCGACAACGAGATGAAATCCGATCGATTCAACACGTTTTTCAAGGCAATGCCTGCACTGCGCCGACTCATCGCCTGTGCAGATCTTATTGTCATAGATTGCATACAGCTTGCGAAAACGCGTCGGCGACAAATTCGGCATCACGACGTTTGCGCCAGCCAATATACCAAGTTCGCGCCCCTTTGGATCAAGCGTCCCCAAGGCAGTCGTCGAGGGAATCAGCGCATAAGGAAACATCAGGCGCAGGATCGCCACAAGATTGAGCGTCCTTTTTACAGAACCGGCCTGCTGATCCCCAAAGGGCGTATCCGCCTGCGGAATAAAAGGCCCTATGCCGATCATATCTGGCTGAAGTTCCTGAAGAAAGCGCAGATCTGCCACAAGATCATCCAGCGTCTGAAAGGGCGAACCGACCATAAAACCAGAGCCGACCTGGAAACCGATATCTTTGAGATTCCAAAGGCACTGCTTGCGGTGCGCCAAGCTCATCTCTTTGGGATGCAGCTTGACATAGTGGGCATCATTGGCTGTCTCATGGCGCAGCAGATAACGCCGCGCGCCGGCATCATAAAATGCCTGATATGCCTCACGCTCACGCTCGCCAATAGATAGCGTCACGGCGCAATCGGGATGATCTGACTTGAGCCTGCGAACAATCTCGCATATCTGATCATCGCTAAAATACATGTCTTCGCCGCCCTGAAGCACAAACGTGCGATACCCCAGCTCGTAGCCTTCATCTGCACATTCATAGATTTCTTCTGGCGTCAGGCGATATCTTTCGACATTGTGATTCTGCGCGCGCAAGCCGCAATAATAACAGTTATTCTTGCAATAATTCGTAAACTCTATCAGTCCGCGGGTAAAAACATCGTGATCATAATAAGCCACTCGGCGCTCCAATGCACGTTTATATAAATAATCGGCATCGTCCAGATCGATCAAAAGCTTCAGCACTTCATCTGAGGCATTCTTCGTGGCGAACAATTTATCAATCACACATTCGAACATAATCGCTCCGAGCAAAGCATCCAAGGCATCATCGCCCCAGATCAGGCGATGGAAAATAATGCGCTGACGCTCTGCAAGCAATAAAAAAAACTATATTCTACGAAAGTGGATATAGCTTTTCCAGACATCGCCTGCCGCATCCACAGCACGCGCTCCAGCCTGGAGCGCGTTTGGGTTCGCTTACGCTCATCCTGGTTTGGTGGCCCCCAAAGGCCGGCATCTCAACGCTTGCAGAACACCGCCTGAAAAATGGGCTGTACACGCCCCCCCTTTCCCCACGATGCATGTGGTGAGGAAAGGGGCTAGAACATGATGTGATTTATGGCACGATGAACGCTAGAATTTGTAACCCACATGCAAATTCATGCTGAACCACGGTGTCACTTCAGTCAAATCATGATTAGTACGCGAAATGATCAAAGGCATATCGACGCCCACACCGAGGAAAGCATGTTTGGAGAGGAACCAATCCCATCGAAGTTCGGGCTTGACTTCAAACCAAACGCCCTCTACATCGATATCGCTGTTGTCCTGACTTCCCCAGATCGAGTAGAGCCCGAGCCCTAACCCCATACTGAAGCGGAAGATCCTGCCATTGAGGTGCAACATGGGCACAACAGCCCAGTCCAGGGAATTAGGCGCCCCCACATTGAAACCGAGATCAGTGTAAAGTCCAAAGCTCAGCCCGTTGAGGCGTTCCGTGAAATGATAACCGACAGTCAAGCGAAGCTGAAAAGCCGCATAGAGCGCATAGCCGAGCCCAAAATCGATGCTCGCCCCGGACATCCGGATGGCATCCCCGATTTCCTGCTTGCGAACCTCAGCCAGATATCTGTTCCGTTCATGAATTTCCTGATATTTCTTTTGCTTCTCAGCGGCCGCCTGCTTCTTCTTTACGTTTTGATCCTGCGCCACCTCAACCGCCGCATCCGGCTCTTCCGCTGGCGGCACATTACCAATACAGAACACTTCCTGTGTATCAGGCTGAACGACAAGCATCGTGCCCTCAGGACAGACTTCTTCGGCAAAAGCGGATGCCCCCATCCCAAGCGCCATCATCAGAACAGATATCAAGAGTACGATATATTTTTTCATATTTTCTCCTATATATTAAAATCTGTATCCGAGATGCATATCAATATTGAACCAGGGGATCACGCCGCCATTGTGGATCAGGAGCGGCACTGAGAACCCGAATCCAAAAAAGCCATTTGCAGTCAGGAACCAGTCAAACGCAAGCCCCGGCTTGAGCTCAAAGGCCGCCCCGAATTCTTCAGAAAACTCGTGGGTATAGTCAACTTCCTTGTAGTTATTGACATATACAAATGCGCCGAGACCGATCGCCAGCGAGAATCTGAAACATCCCCTTGCGACGTGAAGCACGGGGGAGAGCGTGACATCCATGGAGAACATCGGTCTGATTCCCGGCCTGAAATCAAAATCGAGGTAGAGACCGAAGCTGGCGACATCGTCACCGGACTGGAAATGATAACCCGGCATAAATTTGAGGTCGATCGCCGCCTCCATGCCATACCCAGCACCGAGAAGGATCGACCAGCCAGGGCGCATCACACCTTCATGGATGATCTGTGATTCGTTATAGATCTTTTCGGGGGACATATTCGCCTCTGCCCCTTCGCCTGCGTCTTCCAGCTTATCCGCGTTGCCGCCCCAAATCAGGCCGTCCGCAGACTCGCCATCCTCGTTATGCGCCTCCGGCTGTGCAGGTTCAACTGCCGCCGCGGCGACATTCTGCGAAGCCGCCGCTGCAGGCGCCTCCTCTGGCGCGGCAGCCTGAGACGCCTCCGGCTGCAAATTGCCATTGACGGGCAGACAGATGCTTTCATATGTCTTGGTATTAATAAAGCTGACATACCCTTCAGGGCACTGATCCTGCGCAAAAGCGTTTTGTGTTATTAGGTATATACAGAACAACAGGACGGCACTAATTCGAAATCGCATAAAACACTCCTATGAATCGTATGAGATTCCACACTACACATACATTATCTTACCAAAGCCCATACGATTTGTCAAACCAGCCACACATGCGTTACAGCGCAGTTTGCTAGCCCATAGGCTTTTCTCAAATTGCGGACCGGCAGTAGGCCGTAGACAGCAGGCAATAGTTAGCCGTACAAAAGTTTTCGCCTCCAGGGCAACAGAATTGCCCCAATTCTGCACGAAGGGATGCTATCAATCGACCCTATCCACGACTGTAGAACAGCACTAAATTATATCTTCATCAGCGTTTTATATATTGGGCATTTATATAAGCATGCCGGCATACAGGAGGTTTGCCGCGCGTATCGCAAGATAGCGCGGCAGCAGCCGCGTATGACGCAAGTCATAGCGGCTGACAGGGAAAATGATAGACAAGTCTAAATTTGTTAGACACACCAAATGTACCATTTTCAATGCAATTTGCACGCACACCCACATAAAACTACATCATTTGTATATTTTTAAGCCCCGGATGTGATACGCCGCTTGCAATTTATGTACTTTTATCTGATAAAGCGATGTCATTTCATCGGGTATGGCGGGATGGTCCCGGAACCCTTTATTTTTTTTGCGAGGTAACCGTGAAAGAAACAACATTTATGACAGACGCCCAGTTTGCTTGTCAGGCAACGAGCTGTGAATTCTGCGAGAACAAGCCCTGCATGGCCGCATGTCCGGTCAACTGCTCCCCGGCCGATTTCATCATGGCCGCGAAACAGGGAGAGAAGAGCGATATCGCCCGTGCAGCAGCCGAAATTCTGACCGCCAACCCGATCGGCGGCGTCTGCGGACTGATCTGCCCGAACCAGTACTGCCAGAAGGCTTGCAGCCACAAGGCGCTTGACGGTTCGGCGATCGAGATTCCCAAGATGCAGGCCTATGTGATCGACAAGGCGAAGAAGCTCGGCGTGATGCCGAAGATCGCGCGCGATGCAGCCAAAGGCAAGAGCGTCGGCATTCTCGGCGGCGGCCCGGCCGGTGTCGCGGCGGCAGCAGTCCTGGCCCAGCGCGGCTATGACGTCACCCTTTATGACCGCAACGACAAGCTCGGCGGCGCGCTCAACCTCATCCCCGATGACCGTCTTCCCAAAGACGTGCTCGCGAGCGACATCGAATGGGCGCTCAAGGGCAACGGCGTCACGGTCAAGACCGGCGTGTCCGTCACCGTCGACGAAATCGCCGCAAAACACGACGCATGCTGCGTCGCTGTCGGCCGTTACAAACCCTACAAGCTCAACATCGAAGGCGAAGACAAGGCCCTGTACGGCAATGATTTCCTCGCGAAGAAGCCCGCGCTGAGCGGCCGCACCGTCATCATCGGCGGAGGCGCAATCGCTGTCGACTGCGCGCTCGAAGCCCTCAGACTTGGCGCCTGCTGCGTCGAGATGATCGCCAACGAAAAATGGTCCGAGCTTCCGCTCACGCCCAACGAGAAGAAGCACATTGAAGACGCCGGCATCGAAGTCACCGGCCGCACACGCGTCACGAAGATCATCGTCAAGGACGGCGCAATTGCCGGCATCGCCACACGTCGCGTCCGCCTCAATGGCACGAAATTCAGCATCCGCGATATGGTGGATGTGGACGGTTCGGATTGCACAATGATGAACGTCAAGAACGTCATCATCGCGATCGGCAACGCGAGCGAAATCGCCATCGAAGACAGGAAGGGCGTTTTCTATGCTGGCGACTGCTGGCACGGCCCCTCGACCGCAGTCGAAGCCGTCGCAACGGGCAAGAACGCGGCTGCCGCGATCGACGCTTACCTGAGCGGCAAAGACGCAGCCCTCAAGGTCGAACGCCCCGCCAAGAGCACCGTCAAGATCGGCGGTTACGATGCCACGCCGGTATCGCTCGAAACCGATTTCTTCGGCCGCAAGCTCCCCAACCCGTTCCTTCTCTCCGCCGCGCCTCCTTCGGACGGCCTCGAGCAGATGCGCCGTGCCCTCAAAGCCGGCTGGGCTGGCGGCTTCATGAAGACCGCATTTGACGGCCTCGACATCCATATCCCCGCCGGTTACATGTTCCAGCTCGAGAACGAGACCTACGCGAACTGCGACAACGTCTCCGAACACCCGATCAACCGCGTCGCGCACGAAGTCAAGATTCTCCGCGAAGAGTTCCCCGATCGCCTCATCGCCGCTTCGACGGGCGGCCCGGTCACCGGCCATGACGAACACGACCGCGCCGGCTGGCAGTCCAACACCAAGAAACTCGAAGCCGCAGGCTGCATGGCCATCGAATACTCGCTCTCCTGCCCGCAGGGCGGCGACGGCACCGAAGGCGACATCGTCTCCCAGAACGCCGCGCTGACCGCGAAGATCATCGACTGGGTCATGGAAGTCTCCGATCCCGAGATCCCCAAACTCTTCAAACTCACGGCTGCCGTCACCAGCATCGCCGTCATCCTCAAGGCCATCAAGGCCGTCTTCGACAAATATCCCAACAAGAAAGCCGGCGTCACGCTCGCCAACACGTTCCCCTCGTTCACGTTCCGCAAACACATCGACGGCAAAGAACACGCTTGGGATCAGGGCGTCGTCATCGGCATGTCCGGCCACGGCGTCACGGCCATCTCCAACAACTCGCTGTGGTCAGTCCGCAACAGCGGCATCTCCGTCAGCGGCAACGGCGGCCCCATGAACTACAAGGATGCCGCCAACTTCCTCGCGCTCGGCGCCATCAACGTCCAGTTCTGCACCATCGCGATGAAATACGGCGTCGGCATCATCCGTCACCTCTGCGAAGGCCTCTCCAAGAACATGGAAGAACGCGGCATCAAGTCGATTGACGAGCTCATCGGACGCGGCAAAAACTCCCTCACCGACTTCATGGATCTCTCGCCAGTCAAACGCATCCCGCAGATCAACGAAGACCTCTGCGTCAAATGCGGAAACTGCACGCGCTGCTCCTATTTCGGCCTCATCCAGGAAGGCGACAAGATCGTCGCGCACCCCGAAAACTGCGTCGGCTGCACCATCTGCGCTCAGAAATGCTTCGCGAAAGCCATCACGATGCGCGACCGCACGCCGGAAGAACTCGCCGCTTATCCCAACCCGCTCGAGGGCTGGAAATAATCGCCGGCTCTGATCTCTGCGCGCGCCTATCGGCTACGCCGATACGGCGCGCCTCAACGCCGCTATCCCTTTGGGATACGCGGCGTTTTTCGTATCTGCATGCGCCCACAGCGCGCGTCACATATCGGCAGGACTTGTCACATAAAGGATAACGCCCTATCCTTTCTGCATCAGATGGATGCCAAAGTCCCTGTCACCTGTATCGCCGAATGTATCCCTGGGATTGACTTCCCCCATATATTTTACATCATCATCCACATCATTCTGAAATCTATATATTTTTCCAGATGCTGTGACATACGCCTTGCCATCAACTTTAAAATAATAAGGACAGCTAAAATCCATCAGGCCGTCTCCATAAACAAACTCCACAGCCATCTCGCCTTTAATTTCAGAGACGCCCATATATTGTATCATCAAAAGAGGACCTTCATCCGTAACATCAGCTAAGATTGAACTTTGTATAGCATATGCAGCATTGGAGAGTGAGAAATAATACTCCGGCATTTCGACCGAAGTGAGCGGAAAAGGCGCATTGGGCAACTGAGGATCGAATACCAAAATGAAATCATCATAAATGATATTCCGCATCATGGCCAACGGGGTTTCTGAAGTATTATCTAATCTGACAGGGCCGTCGTAATCCGTATGTTCGCATGGATCGTAAGGATGATTGATTTCATCTATGACCAGATTAAATCGCTCCATAATAGAAAGGTGAGAAAAGTATTCCTTATTTACGTAGCTTCGCGCGATAATCAGTTCAGAGATTATCCCAAATGCAGCTATATGTATGAGGCATAGCAGAATAAGCCCAATTACCCATCGTTTATGACTTTTTTTGATGATCCCAGCAATAATGAGAATCCAAGAAACGATCCCCAACAGAATTAATATAGTAATGATAATGGCGGGATTCATAATATTATTAGTGATGAAAAAAAGAAAAGGAACTGAACACATCAAGTCCAGTTCCCTCAAATCAATACCGAGAACTCACAATGCCGAGAACTCAGCAAAAACACCAATTATCTACCATAAACGATGGTTTCAGTGGTGATGACAAAGATGTAATTATGAATGGTCTGATCGATGTAGAGAATTTCTGTAACACCGCCAGCCTCAGCAGCGGCTTTGATGCTGCAGTCACCAGTCGGGAAGCCGAGAATATGTTTACACGAAGCACGGCCTTCTTTGGTAACATTGGAAATATTGACGGGCCCCGTGGAATGAGGAACGCTCATAGTACAAGCAGAACACAAAGCGGTAGCAGCGATCAACAACAACCCTAGTTTTTTCATAGCCTTCTCCAAGCAAGAGTCAAAAAAAAAAAGCCATATGACCTGATACCTTAATCACATGGTAAGCACCATGTTCTGCACCATAATGCAACAGCATAATTTAGTAAAGTTTTTTTTCATACGCGGCCCCTCCATCGACAAGCGTTTTAGAGCGTATTCTGTCTTCATGCGCCGGCAATCACACAGGATGCAATGCAGGGACAGCCCGTGGCTACGCTTGCCCCCAGCTATGTTCCGGAACGCCATCGTGGACCGGAACATGAGCCCCTTTGGCAGACGCCCCCGAACGGAGCAAACATCCGGGCAAGAGCCTTACCCATACGGTCGGCACAAAGCTGACAGGCCGCACCCTGCACACGTCCGGGAGAGCTGACACGCGCGGAGCATCCGAATCTTCAAATGTGTCATCACCGTAAATAGAGGCGATTGTGAAATTTAATTCAGAAATAGACACCTTTAGACGGGGAAAATTAGATTTTTCGCTTGCTAGATACGAAATTTCAAGTTAAAAGCATTGCACGGCGGATGTAGGTGTATGCACCACAATCTCCGAAACATTCCCCAAAAGGAGCGTGGCATCTATGAACCAACTGGATAAAAATATTCTTGAGACACTTCAGCGGCAGGCGGATATCTCCAACAAAGAGCTCGCATCACGGCACAACATGGCCGAAAGCTCGATGCTCAACCGCGTTAAAAACCTCAAGGAAAAGGGCGTCATCAAAGGCTATCGCGCAATCATCAACCCCAAAGCCATCGGCTATAACGTCCAGGCGCTGATCATGATCAATCTCAGCCAGCATCAGATGCAGTCGATCGCCTCCTTTGAGGAAAAACTCATCCAGATTCCCGAGGTCAAGGTCGGCTACCACATCACGGGCCGCTATGATTATGCCCTGCACGTCGTGCTGCGCGACATCGATCATCTCGCGACACTGCTCAAAGACACGCTTTCCAAGCTCCCCGGCCTGGACCGGCAGGAAACCTTCCTGATCTTCTCTTCCATCAAGGAAGAAAACGGCTATTCCCTGGACTATGCGATCTGATGCCTATGCCCGACCGACCATCCTGCCGGCCGGGCTTTTTTTTATCACTTGTCCTCAAAACGGCGATAATACTGGATCAGCTTTTCGTCACAGACCTGAGTGACCTGAGCGAGTTCTTCATCTGTCATCGGCCAGATATCCTCGTCGATCTGGATGATGCCCAGCGTTTTCGTGTGATGCATCAGCTGCATCTCGTCAAACCGCCGGAAAGGATTGGCCAAAATATTCTTAATGGCTTCGGCATCCGAATAATCTTCACGGCAATAAAGCGAATTCTTTTTTTCAACGACAAGCCCGGCCATTCTTCGGCTTTCATAATATTTTCTGCAATAATTCGCGATATCAGCCAGACGCGCGCGCCCATGCCTATCCGCATGAGCAATCATGGCTTTAACGAATACGGGTTTATACGAGAACGTCATATCCATTTTCTGGATCATCGCCCAGAAAAGTTCGCGCCTGTTTTCCTTGGTAATCAGCGACCAACCAAATTCTTCAGCATATCTGCGAACCGTCTCTTCTTTGAAATATCTAAAAACCTTCCGATTGGACATCGGTATTTCCAGATCGGCTTTGATCTTTCCCTTTTTGATATAATTCTCGATCGTCCCAGACTGGACCGAGACACGGCGCACAAAAGCCACCTGCGAGACCATCGCAGCCGCCTCATCCTGCCAGTTGAACAGATCCACACGCTCGTAATCGAGGGCATAAACGGGCCAATCGATGAGTAGATCAGGCTTTTCGCCGCGTACATAAAGCGCGGCTTCGGCCATCCGCTCTGCCTTTGGTGCCACGACAAGCGCACCGGGATGATATTCCTTGAGCTTAAAGATGCGATGCAACGAACACGGCGCATTGAACAGCGATGCGTTATCGACGAAATCAAAAACGATCAGCGCCTCTTTTCCCGAAGCTTTGCGCATGCCGCGTCCAAGCTGCTGCAAATACAGCGTTTTAGACATCGTCGGTCTTGCCATGAACAGGACTTCAGTCTCGGGGCAATCCCAGCCCTCATTGAGCAAGTCACACGCGCACAAGACCTCGATTTCGCCTGTTCTAAAGCGTGCCGTAAAGCCCTCGCGTTCTTCCGCAGACATTGATCCCGAAACCGCACAGGCAGCCACAGCGGCTTTCTGAAGCCGTCCTGCGATATCCCGTGCATGTGCCACGGACGCGCAGAAAATCACCGTGCGCTTGCCTCTTACAAAGTCCAGCCACGTCTTGACGATCAGCTGATTTCTTTCCGGCACAAAGATCTTCTGCTCAAGCTCACGGGCAAAATACTTATTGCCATTAAATCGAACTTCGCTCAGATCGATATTGGTATGAATCCGAAAGCATCTGACGGATACGAGCGCACCGATCTCAACCGCAGACTGGATATCCAGGCGATGCGCGGTTTTCTGAAAAATCTCCAAGATATCCGCGCCGTCCATGCGTTCAGGCGTCGCCGTCAAGCCCAGCGTGAACGACGGTCTGAACCAAGCCAGAACCTTCTGGTAGCTGTCCGACGAAGCGTGATGCGCCTCATCGATGATCACATCATCAAACGCATTTTCTTCAAAATCATCCAGATGCAGAGCCAAACTCTGAATGCTCGCACAGATCACATGAGACTGTGTATCATGGATCTGATCCACAAACAGCCCGACAGAAACCTCAGGCCATAGTTCCTTGAACTTATCGTAGGCCTGCCTGACGAGTTCCTTCGTGTGCGCGACAAATAAAGTTCTGCCGCCAACGGCTTTCGCATCCAAGACGGCAACGACAGTCTTTCCTGTCCCTGTGGCCTGATGCAGAAGCGCGATCGTATCTCCCTCACGGCGGATCCTCGCTATGGCATCAAGCGCCTCCACCTGATAATCCCGCAGTTCCAGCTGACCAGCGCAAGACAAGCTACGGCCTCGCTGAACTGGCAGATAGTCATCGATCAGCCTAAAGCGAGGAAAGCGCCCAAGAAAAACGCGAAGCTCATCACTGACCGTATCCGCCTGATTCATCAGCTGTCGCACTGCCCAGCGGAACACATACCAGCCGAGATGCACCATGCTGTTATGCTTGAGCATATCGTCGTAATACTTGTCATCCGAAATGATCCCCGGATGATGCGTCGCATCATCATCGATTTCTATCGCGATCCGCTTCGGACCATTCTCGATCACAAAATCTGCATACCTGCAATTCTGATAGATGTCGTAAAACGGATACTGGGAATACAGATAATCGGCCTTGTCAATGCCGAATGTCTTGCAAAAAATCTCGATGAACAGGTCTTCTGCCGCACTTCCGCTGGCCGACCTGATTTTCTCATCTCCCATCACACACTCCAGCCGCCACGATGATTTATCCGCATTTGCGCATCAGCAGATTGAGCCATTTTTCATGTTCACGCCCTGGCCTCATATCCGCAGTCACGAAGCACTGCTCAACATCAAGCCCGGAAACCGGGCGCATCACATCCATCAAACGCGCTTCAGTCATATCGATAAAGAAGCGCCCATTTCTCATACCCTCAAACTGCCCATATTTAAACGATGTATATAAAATGCCATGATATTTGAGGGCACGTCGAATTTTATGCAATACCCTTACGAGTTCGTCGCGCCGAAGATGCAGTATCGAGGCAGATGCCCAGATCCCGTCATAACAGGCTTCGTCATCAAGGTCTTCAAATCGCATACATTTCACAGATATGCCTGAAAAATCAGAGGCTATGCGACAGAGTTCAGGACAGCCGTCCATCGCGTGCACGCGATACCCGGCTTCTAAAAAAGCCCGTGTATCGCGCCCTGCCCCGCATCCGAAATCGAGGATATCTGCATGTTCTGGCAAGTTCCGAAAGAACATAGACTGCATCGCAGAAAATTCAAGGTTCTGCGTATCAGCAGTAAATTCTTCGGCATGCTCAGAATAATACTTAAGCGTATCTGCCTGCCAAGTCATCCTGCCGCGCATCCCCTGCAACGCTCACCCGAGATCATCCAGATACCCCTCGATACGCCGCGCACAGGATGGATGATTCAGCTTGTTGAGCGCCTTGGCCTCCATCTGACGGATGCGCTCGCGTGTCAGCCCATAAGAGTCGGCAATCTCTTCCAAGGTCTCATCGCGATGCTCCGCATTCATACCAGTACGCCTGCGAAGGATATCACATTCGCGAGCAGACAACCGCTCCTGCATCAGCACACTCAGCTCTGCTGCCATCTCATTGACGATTGCGTTCTCTTCCGGTGTCAGCACATAGGGATCGGCAATCTCCTCACACAACATATCATCGGGATCATCATAAAAAGCCTGAAGATCCATTGCCGAATAAACATACTCATCAATGCCCCCCACGTCCTCGGAATCGCTCTCCTCCTCACATTCACCAGTCAGTGAACGTTTTTCCGCATCGGTGATCAGCAGCGGCTTGAACACATCCTCCCCTCCGCTCGACCCATACAGATCCTCGACCTCGGTCTGCATCACGAGACACCGCTGGATTTTCTCGACCTCGGCTTCCGTCACATCCAGTTCGATAGCGATCTCCCGGCATTCTGGCTCACGCGCGAGCTGTTGTCTCAGACGGGCATGCGCACGCTGATAACGCGTGATGTTATCCCAACGGTGCACAGGAATGCGTATCAGGGCATCTGTTTCACAAATCGCTCGTGATATGGACTGCCGTATCCAATAATAGGCATATGTCGAAAACGGCCCAATTTCTGGCTGATAAGCCATGGCCGCCCTGATCAGGCCTATGCAACCATCCTGAAACAAATCCTCAAACATCAAAAATGAATTTTCTTTAATATTCGACAGATAATAACGTTTGATGATCTGAACAACGAATTTCAGCTGCGAAACCACAAGCGCCTGACGATCGATCCCAAGCCTGTCCTCGCACATCTGCTTATCTGTATCCAACACGCCAATCCCGCTTTTCGGCCCATCTTCATCACTATTCATAGCGACCTCATTCCAGAACTCACCCGCACTCGCGGCCACAGCGAGATATCATGATCCACACCGTGCTCGCCGTTTTCCGTTCGCGCGCCATCTGACACCTATTCACGTCTCCCATGCCGGGCCACCCTTTCTAGCCTCTCTGCGCACATTTGAAAACCCCAAAATTGCACGATTTGAGCGGAATCGTCACTTTGGATGCGCCCACGACATGCATAGTCTTGAAATCGCCCTCATGTCGGTGTATGTAGGCATGCAGATGTATGCTTTCCAAACGGCCAAAAGGCCATGCAAACGGGTCTTTTTTGATCCCCCGCCCAAGGTACCCATGATGAAACGAAACTATATACTAGCCGCGCTATTAAGCCTTCCCTGTGCGCTCTCAGCATGCACAGAAGCCCAACCCCCCGAATGTGTCAGCACAGATTCAAACATCTGCGCAGGAACAGCAACGCTCATCACGTGCAAAGACAACAAATGGCTGGCAGTGCCCTGTCCCTATGGTTCCTCATGCACGAATGGAACATGCGTGCAGCTGCCGCCAGACACGCCCTATATCCCCGCCTGCGGCGCATCCGACAAGCCTGTATGCGCTGGCCCCAACGCGGTCAGATCGTGTATCAACGGGAGCTGGCAAACGACGCCGTGCGAAGCTCAGCAAATCTGTTCTGATGGCGTCTGCCTGTACAATACCGTGGATGTGCCAGAGTGTTCGATTGCCGACATCCCTGTCTGCGAGGGCACAAATGCAGCGAGAACTTGTTACAATGGCACGTGGGTACCGTCCCCCTGCGCTGCAGGTTACGCCTGTTCAAACGGCAAATGCGAACAGCAAACCCAAACGCCGCAAGAGTGCACCGTAGCCGACCTGCCTGTATGCGAAGGCACGAATGCCATCCGCTCATGCGTCAATGGCAAATGGCAGACTTCTGCCTGTCCGACCGGGCAGACCTGCGCTTCAGGCATCTGCAAAACCGCAGAACCCACGCCGGAGTGCACCGCAGCCGACATCCCGGTCTGCGAAGGCACGAATGCCATCCGCTCATGCGTCAACAACACCTGGCAGACTTCTGCCTGTCCGAGCGGCCAGACATGCGCTTCAGGCATCTGCAAAGCCGCAGAACCCACGCCGGAATGCACCGCTGCCGACATCCCGGTCTGCGTCGGCACAGAAGCCTTGAAAACGTGCGTCAATAACAAATGGCAGACTTCTGCCTGCCCAACCGGGCAGACCTGCGCTTCAGGCATCTGCAAAGCCGCAGAACCCACGCCGGAATGCACGGTCGCAGACCTTCCTGCATGCGCGAGTTCTAACTCGATCAAATCATGCGTGAACGGCAAATGGCAAACCGCCGCCTGCCCTGACGCGCAGACCTGCACCAACGGTCAATGCGTCGCACCGCAGCCGCAACTCCCCACCACTGGCTCGCTCGCAGATGTCGGCAAAGCCTGCAATATCAATACATTCATCGATAACTGTGACAACAACCAGATCATCTACTGCTCTGACAAGGGCAAAATCGATTCATCCGACCTCTGCGACCTTTGGCTCGAATACAGCGACATCGACATGAGATGCCATGTCATCAACGGCATTGCCGGCTGCATATACGAAGAAGATACGTGCACCAGCCTATCCGAAACACTCACCTGCAGCAACAGCCAGACTCCGACGGAAGTCCACAAGGGGTGCGGCAAAGCCGAAGACGGCAACTTATATAATTACGAATCTTTCACAAGAATCTGCAGCGGCGACTGCGAACCCGGCAAGGGCTGCGTCGATATTCCCGAAAGTGAAAAATGCGACCCAGCCGCCTTTATTGAGAAATGCGATAACAACCAGACGGTCACATGCGTCAACGGCAAACAAGTCCGCACCGCGTGTCCATCCACGCAGATATGCAACGAATTCCCGACAAGGGGCATCGCCAGATGCACCGCCCCCACGCCGTGTGAAGTCATCGGAGAATCCGTCACATGCGAATATATCCCAAACGGCGCAGGCGATGACACGCTCGACTATGCGACAGTCAGCATCTGCCTGCCAGCCCAGAACGGTAAGAATTACGCCTATCAGGACACGCAAGATTACTGCAGCTATCGCTGTGATCCCGTCAGAGGCTGTGTCACTCCGGTCAAAGACGAAGGCAAATCATGCGATCCAGACTGGTTCGAGCAACGATGTCAGAATAACGGTGCAGTCTTTTGTGACCCCTTCTCTGAAACGGTCGATGTCATTTACTGCAAGGCCGGTTTCACCTGCCTGACCGAGCCCGACCTCGATACAAACGATTCCGGCTGCTACGACGATGTGGAAAGCCTTTGCACAAAGTCTGGCGACAAGAAATATCAATGCTCAACTTCCGGAAACTACACGACATCCACGGAATATATATGCAAAAAGCTAAGCGACAACAAATTGCATTATGTATTCAATGATTTTGACACATGCAAGAATGGCTGCAACGACAATACGGGACGCTGCAAATAATTGATCTCAATCCACTGCTCCAGCAGAGCAGTGGATTGACGATAGCATGGGGGAACTTCTTTCTTTTGGCACAAAAGAAAGAAGTTCCCCCACAAATCACAAATCACCTAATTAATCGCTCAATGTATATTCAATCGTCGTCACGACACGAATTTTTTTCATATCTTCAAGACCGGTCGCGGCGGAATCTATTGAAAAATAGCCCTGTGTCGCGTTCTTGATTTTACCGACCTTGCTGCCCGAGTCGTTGGCGAACTGTTCTGCCGCGCTACGCGCGTTCTTTGTGGCCTCACCGATCATTTCGGGCTTGATGGAATTGAGCGCCGTATATTCATAATTGATGCCGTTATCATATTCCTTGAGGACGGTGATATCATCCGAAAGCAGCTCAAGCGAATGCTCCTGGGCATTTTGGACTGCCTTGATGTTGTGCGAGCGCACAAGGATATCCTGTTTGGCGATATATCTATATTTTGCCTTGTCACTGTTATAAATTTGCAGGGATGTATCCGTGATATCGGGAGCCTGCACTTTATAATCACTTTCCTCAAGCCCATTCTTTTTCAGATAAGCAGTCGCGAGGGCAGTTTTATCAATGATATTTTTTTGAACTTCTTTGAGATCATCGCCGCCCAGACTGAAGCGCATCTGCCAGACCGCGAGATCTGCCGCCACTTCGCGTTCCGCGAGACCGCGAACGGTCACCGTGCGGTCAGGTTTTGCAATCGTCCCAAAGCCGCCCGCAAGAATAAAAGAAGATGCCACGATGGCAATGCCAATCAGAATGCCAAGAATAATCGGTTTCCATGTGTTCATATATCACCCCTTGATTTGAGCCACCAATGGCCCAATGATATAAACAAGCCTCCCAGCAAGACTTGTTGCCACAAAAAGCGAAGGCGTATGGGCGAAGCCCATAGCCGGAGCACGAAGGCGTATGGGCGAAGCCCATAGCCGAGGGACAAAAAAAATGCCCGCATAAAAACGGGCACCATACATCAGCCGATGTTCACGACAATATCATCTTCCGTATTGGGAATACCATCTGAACCGGAAGAATAGAGCTTGATCTTGTTGCCGTTCTTTTCAAAGTTATAGGGATTGCCCCAGGGATCTTCGGGAACTTCATCAATAATCTTGCGATTATCGGGCGTATTCACGAGCGCTTCGAGATTATCCGGGAATTTCCTGTAATACAGGCGATAGGCTTCACAGTTAGATTTGAGAGACTTGAGCTGTGTCTCCGCAAGACCGTCATTCGCCTTGTCTGCCTGACCGATGACGTTCCATCCGATCAACCCCATGATCGCAACCATCAGCGTGACGACGATCATGATCTCGATCAGGGTCATGCCTTTGCGAAGTTCAGGACGTTTCTGAAGTTCTGCCAAATTCTTAAAAAACTGTTTCATATCAATCTCCTTGATGCGCGCGGATGCGCTTGTTAAATACAAAAAAGCGTGGGAATACAGCGTCTCGATCAACCGAATCCGTCACTGAGCTGCATGATGGGCAACATGATCGCGAACACGACAAACCCGATCGTACCGCCCATCACGACGATCATCAACGGCTCAAGCATCGAGGTCAGGGCATCGACCTTGACGCCGACCTGCTCTTCATAGTTATCGGCGACGGAATTGAGCATCTCTTCGAGCCTGCCGGCGCGCTCGCCGACGCTGATCATGTGCACCATGAGCGGCGGAAACTCGCCTGAACGCTTGAGCGGCGCCGCAAGCGTCTCGCCTTCCTTAATCTGGTCATGTGCGTTTTCGACGACATTTGCAAGCTTCTGATTGCCGAGAACCGCCTTCGTGATATCGAGCGCCTTGAGGAGCGGCACACCGCTGGCGAGCAGTGTCGAAAGCGTCTTGGCGAATCGAGAGATCGAGACCATGCGGAAAAGCCCGCCGAAAAGGGGGATCTTGAGGATGAACGTATCCCACGTGAGACGGCCGTTCTTTGTCGCAGTCCATCGCTTGAACAGATAGCCGATTGCGACGACGATGAAGATCAGCAGCCACCAGTAATGAATCATAAAATCGGAGGATGCGAGCAGGAACTTGGTGATGCCGGGCAATTCCTTGCGCTGCTGTTCAAAGAGCTTGGTGACGCGGGGGACGATGAACACGAGCAGAACCGTCATCAGGAGGACGCCGATGACGACCATGATGATCGGATAGACCATCGCGCCCATGATGCGCGACTTGAGGCGCAGCTGGCTTTCGAGGAAGCCGGTCAGACGTTCGAGCACGATATCGAGACTGCCCGACGATTCGCCAGCGCGGATCATGCTGATGTAGAGCGTATCGAACAGTTTGGGATAATCCCCCATCGCGTTCGCCAGGCTGGAACCCTCGCTGACCTTCGACTTGATATCGGTGAGCGCGGCCTTGAGCGTCTCATTTTCGGCCTGATCAGCCAGGGCGTTCAAGCATTCCACAAGGGGGATCGCGGCTTTCTGAAGGGTGCAGAAAGATGCCGTGAAATCCTTGATATCCTGCTTGCTGACACCGCCTCCGATCTTGATATTGGCGAAAGATTTTTTGTTTTCCCCATCCGCCTTTGCGCCAGTTTTTTCCTTTGCCTCGCTGAGATAGATCCCGGCCTTGAGCAGCGCCTCGCGGAGCGCGGCTTTGGATGCGGCATCTTTCGTGCCCTTGACGGGCTTGCCGATTTTGTTCAGTCCTTTGTATTCGTATAAAGGCATAGCTTATCAGTCCGCTGTATCCTGCGTCACTCTCAACACCTCAGGAATGCTTGATTTCCCTGCAAGAACCTTGGCGATGCCATCTTCGCGAAGATTCGTCATGCCATTTTTGACCGCTTCATTCTTGATCGTCGATGCATCTGCGCGCTGCATGACCAGACGCCGAATCGCATCATTGATGACCATCATCTCGTAGATCGCCGTTCGCCCCTTGTAGCCGGAATTATTGCATTCCTTGCATCCGCAAGGCTTATACAGGAGACCGCCCACACTGTCCACCTGTGCCTGCGTGATACCGATTTCGGCGAGTTCTTCGGGGGTCGGCACATAAGGCTCGCGGCAGAACGGGCAGAGACAGCGGATGAGACGCTGCGCCATCGAAAGCTCAAGCGAAGAGCTGACGAGGAACGGCTCGACGCCCATATCGATGAGTCGCGTGAATGCGCCAGCGGCGTCGTTCGTATGGAGCGTGGAGAACACCAAGTGGCCGGTCAAAGCTGCCTGAATGGCGATTTCTGCCGTTTCCTGGTCACGGATTTCGCCGACCATGATGACGTCGGGGTCATGACGCAGATAGCTGCGGAGGCCGCTCGCGAAAGTGAGGCCGATCTTGGCGTTCACAGGCATCTGGCTGATGCCCGGAAGCTGATACTCGACCGGGTCCTCAACCGTGAGGATGTTCTTATCGGGCGTATTGATGCGGTTAAGGCACGCATAAAGCGTCGTCGATTTACCGGAACCCGTCGGCCCGGTGACGAGCACGATGCCGTGCGGCTGGGCGATCGCATGCGTGATGATATGATAATGCCGCTCGTTGAAGCCGAGATCTTTGAGGTCGCGCAAAATGGCCTGCTGGTCCAAAAGACGCATCGTGACGCGCTCGCCATGCACAGCCGGTGCCGTCGCCACACGGACATCGATATCGCGGCCTGCAATCTTGAAACGAATACGGCCGTCCTGGGGCACGCGTTTTTCCGCGATATTGAGGTTTGCCATGATCTTGACGCGGACGATGATCGCGCTGTGGAAGCGTTTGGGCGCGCGCGCGACTTCCTTGAGCACGCCATCCACGCGGAAACGGAAAATGACATTCTCTTCGGATGCCTCGATATGAATATCGGAGGCATGTTCACGCATCGACTGCTGAAACACCTTGTTCATGAGCTGGATAATCGGGCCTTCGTCATCGCTGGCAGCCCGATTGAGGATATCCTCGATCTTTTCAGCTTCCTCTTCCTCATCCGCAGGTTTTTGAGACTCGAGATCATCCGCCATCTGACCGAGATCGGCTCCGAGCTTGTCAAAGATACCGGTGATCAGTTTTTTGACAGCCGCCGCCGGCGCAAGCACGAGTATCGGTTCGCATCCCGTCAGAACGCGAATCGTATCCACGCCTTCGAGATTGAGCGGATCCGCCAACGCAGTCAGCACGAAATTGCCACGCCGCTGATACGGCATGATCATCTCTTTCATCGCGACATTGTAGTTATAGTCTTTGGAAAGAGACATATCCGCCTGATCGAGATCGAACGCCTCATAGACTTCCATGCCGAACTGAAGCCCGAGCGCGCGCACGACATCGATCTCTTTGACGTATTTGAGCTCGATGAGTTTCTCACCAAGTTTTTTTCCGGACTCTGAAGTCTGGGCGGCAAGCGCCTCATTCAGCTGTTCACTGGTGATATAGCCATGGCTGACGAGAATTTCACCGATACGCCTTCGTCCAAATAACATCAGAATTCCCCTTAAATAAACGCACAGAGCCGTGCAGACATGCACGGCCATGAGAACGCCACTCTATTCGTGCTTATTCCTGATTTAACGCGTGGCACCGCCGCCGCCACGGGAACCGCCGCCGCCCATGCCGCCACCGCGCATGCCGCCGCCCATGCCGCTCGGACGCCCACCGCCGGCACTCCCGCTGGAGCCGCCTGAACCGCCTGAACTGCCAGAGCTGCTACCAGAGCCGCCCTGACGCATGCCACGGCTGCCCATCGCGCCCGAAGCACGGGAACCGCCGCCAGACCCGCTCGATCCATACGATCCGCCAAACGACGAATAGCCATCGCTGAAACCATCCGGCAAGTCGATCCCATCGTCTTCCGAGGTCAGTTCAATGATGTTCTGCGCTTCACGTATCGCGTTGAGTTCCGCTTCCTTGGCATCAATCGACTGCCGGATCTCTTCGAGCAAGCCGTGCTTCTTGTCGTAGTCCACGCTGCGGACATAACTCATGTCCTTGCGCCCGAAAAATGCCACAAATTCGTCGCGTTCGGCCTGTTTGCGCTTGCTGATCTTGTCGAGATCCGCGCTGCTCTCGATGATATACGGCGTAAGCATCAGCAGAAGATTCTGTTTCTGGATCGTCGTCTCCGTCGAGCGGAACAGATAGCCCAGCACCGGGATATCGCCGAGAAGCGGCACTTTTGACACCGACTGAGACTCGCTATCACGCACGAGACCGCCCAGAACCACCGTCTGCTGATCGGGCACGACGACGACCGTCTTGAGATTCCTCATACGCGTCGAGGGGCCGCCAAGATCCGAACCGCCGGGCTTCACTTCTTCAATTTCTTCCTCGATATCGAGCCGGACCGTGCCGCCCTCATTGATCTGAGGCTTGATCGTCAGCGTCAGTGCGACATCGACACGCTCGATCGACGTGCCGTAACCCGACAGAAGGCTGCCCAAGGCCGCCGTCGACGTGTCACCGCCGGTCAATCCGCTCAACAGCGACGAATAGTTCGATCCCGTACTCGTCACATAAGGAATACGCTCACCGACGCTGATCTTGGCTTCCTGATTGTCGAGCGTCAAGATGGTCGGCGTGGAAAGGACATTGACATCCGTATTTGTCTGAAGCGCATTCACCACCGCGCCGATGCTCGGAATGCTCACGCCGGCGATTTCGAGCGCCGGGCCGGCGAGCGCCATCAAGAAGCCCGGCGTGCTGCCCGAACCGAGGAACATCGCGGCAGGCGAAAGGCTCTGCAACGAGTTCAGCTCCGTGCGACCGGCAAAATAGCCGTCACCGCTCCCGGTCTCGAACATGTTGCCGCCGTGCATCGCGATGCCGAGACTGCGCGTGCGCTCGAGGCTGACTTCCAATATGATCGCTTCCACAAAGACCTGACGGCGCGGGCGGTCGAGTTCCTTGATCACATTCTTGATCGCGAGGAAGTCGCGCGGACTGGCGACCACGATCAGGTCATTCGTCGATTCGCTCGACACCACGCTGATATCCTCGCCCTGAAGCGTCCGCTGGCTGTTGTTCTGAGGCGCATTGTTCCGGTTGTTCCCGTTCTTCGAGGACATATCCGAAATGATCTGATTGAGCGCCGTATAGATCTCCTTCGCTTCCGAGTTCTGGAGATGCACGACGTTGATCTTGCCTGAATCGGGGGTCGCGATATCGAGCTTCAGGATCAGCCGTTTCATCTTCTCGTAGCTGCGTTCATCCGCCACGACGATCAGCTTGTTCGTGCGCTCATCCGCCACGACCTGGCTCACGCGAAGCTCCGAACTGGAGTCAATCGCGCGATTGTTGTTATTGTTGTTCCGGTTGTTCGTGCGCTGGATCTGGAACACCTGTGTCAGGAGCTTTTCGAGATCCGTGACCGACGCATACTGCACCTGATAGACCCAGATCTTTTCGCCGTCACTGCTGTCGTTATCCATCTTCTTGATAAAGGACAGCATGCGGTTCACGGAATTGCCTGTATCCGTGATGATCAGCGAGTTGGATGCGGCATAATCGACGATCGACCCGGTGTTCGTCTTGAGCTGTTCAAGGACCGGCTTGATCTGCGTCACATCGACATATTTAAGCGTCGCGACATGCGTCACCAGGGCATCGCTTTTGGGCACGCTTGCATCGCCATAAGTCGTGGTGATCGCTTCCTTGGCACCGGTCGAAAGCTCCACGATCTTATAGAACTTGCCGCTCTGGACGACCGTGAGGCCGTTCATCTGCAGGGCAGACAAGAACGCCTGATAAGCCTCAGCCTGCGTCACCGGATTCGGGCTGATGATCGTGATTTTCTTACCAGCCCTCAAAGAGTCTGCAACGATGAAGTTTCGTCCCGTCTGCGCGCTCATCAGCTTGACGACATCGCTCAGCTCGGCATCGCGAAAATCGAGCGTGATCTTCAGGTTTTTCGGAGCGGCCTTGACCCCAAAGTCCTTGCCGAAATTCTGCTCAAAATCGAGAGATTCCCCGAATATCGCACCGCCCGCGACCCCGACAGAGGGCCCTTCTGACGGCGTCTCGTCAGCGCTCGGCGCATCGGCTGCGGGCTCATCCTCCTGCGGCTTGGCTCGGTTGATCACGCCGGGCTGGGAACGCTTCGCGTTCGTTTCGGCCACCTGAGCATCACCGCCATCCTGAGCAAACGCCTTGGGCATCTGCAGTCCGGACAGCCCCAGACCAAGCATCATCGCAGCCATTATCGTGAATGTTCTCAACTTTTTGTGCATCTCTGTTCCGCTCTTATTTCCAGAATCTCCAGACCGTCTGCTTCCCTACTTCACCTGGAATGTCAAAATCTTTTCTGAACCTGCCCGGTTGATCTTCAGCTTAACATCCTGTCCTGGCTTGAGCGCATCCAGCAATGCCATTGCCTGCTGCGCTCCTTCGATCGCCTGACCGTTCACATCATTGATCGTGTCGCCAGACTTCAGACCGAGCTTGGCATAGATCGAACCACTTTCTACCCCCATTAAGCGGAATCCGCCAATATTCCCACCTTTGTAGACCGGCGTCACTTTCGGCATCGCGCCGTATTGTGGATTATTCTTGAGCGAATTCGGATTCTTTTTGATCATCGCGATCGCTTCGCTCGACACTTCATACGTGTCGTTCCCCACCCGTTTGA